>JANNQJ010000158.1:0-7067 GCA_031400675.1 Cyclobacteriaceae bacterium | reverse complement strand
GGTGCAAGGATTGATTTTCACCTCACCCCTAGCCCCTCTCCGGAGGAGAGGGGAAGAGCTTCGGAAGAAATTTATGCGCAAGACTTTATTTTTACCTCCGATTCAAAGACCTGGAAATCCATAAAAGACAATGTTCACGAGAATAGAAAAAATCCAACGGAAGCAGAGGATAAAATTTGGCAGGCAGTAAGAAATTCAAAACTAGGATTCAAGTTTAGAAGACAACATACAATTGGTAAGTTCATTGTTGATCTTACTTGCATTGAAAAAAAAATAGTTGTTGAAATTGATGGACCAATTCATGATTCCCAAAAAAGGGAAGATGAAGAACGTACTCGGATAATTCAAGATGCAGGATTCAACGTAATCCGATTCTCTAATGAGAAAGTGATGAACAATCTTGAGGAGGTCTTACAAGAAATTAGAATGGAGCTCACCTCCCCCTCTCCTCTGGAGAGGGGGCCGGGGGGTGAGGTCCTAACCGTTTTCACCACTCGCCCCGATACAATTTTCGGTGTTGATTTCATAGTGCTGGCACCTGAACATGATCTGGTAAAAAATATTACAACTGCTTCACAAAAAGAAGAAATTGAAAGGTATTTAAAATACGTTGAGAGCCGTTCGGAAGTTGACCGCATGGCGGAAGTGAAAAAGATTACAGGCGCATTTACCGGTGCTTACGCGATTAATCCTTTCAATAACCGAGAAGTTCCTATTTGGATCAGTGAGTATGTGTTGGTTGGATATGGCACAGGCGCCATTATGGGTGTGCCGAGTGGCGATGAACGCGATCATAAGTTTGCCAAACATTTCAAACTTGCGATTACGAACATTATCGGATCATATTATAACGGAGAAGAAGCAAATCCAACCAAGGATGCTATTCTTGAAAATTCAGATTTCCTGAACGGAATGGTCATGCACAAGGCGATTGATGTTGTGATTCAAAAGCTTGAAGAAAAAGGAATTGGTAAGCGACAAGTGAATTACAAAATGCGCGATGCCGGATGGAGCCGACAGCGGTATTGGGGTGAACCTTTTCCTGTAACCTATAGGGAAGATATTCCTTATGCAATGAAGGAATCTGAACTTCCACTAGAATTACCTCCATCCGACAATTTTAAATCTGCAGGCAATGGAGAAGGTCCGTTAGCGAACCTCACCGACTGGATCAATTTTGCGCCCAATCAAAAACGTGACAGCAACACCATGCCAACGCACGCGGGTGCTGCGTGGTATTTTTTGCGTTACATGGATCCGCACAACAACCAAGTCTTTGCTGATAAAAAAGCATTGGATTATTGGCAGCAGGTGGATGTATATATCGGTGGTTCTGAGCACGCGGTTGCGCATTTGTTATATTCCAGACTGTGGATAAAAATTCTTCACGACTTAGGTTATTTAAAATTTGATGAGCCGTTTAAGAAGTTGATTAACCAGGGGAAGATTACAGGTGATTCAAGATTTGTTTATCGTTTGAATTATGAAATTGAAGGTATTGAAAAAAGGGATCTTCCTACAATTTTCATCTCGAAGAGTCTAGTCGGCTATGAAAATGATGTAATGAATTTTGCGTTTGCATTTGTTCAAAAATATTTTCCGGATAACCAAATTGATGTTGGTAGTTTCAGCAGAAAACCAACACCTGTTGAATTTACACCACTTCATGCCGATATCAATAGAGTAAATGGGCTTGAGCTTGATATTGAGGCCTTCAGAAATTGGAAGCACGATTTCACTAAAGCTGAATTTATTTTGGAGGATGCCGAAGGCAAAGCAACAATTGATCCTTCAAAGGGAAAATACATCTGCGGCTCTGCCATTGAAAAAATGAGCAAATCATATTTCAATGTCGTTAACCCTGATGAAATAATAAACAACTACGGTGCAGATACCCTCCGCATGTACGAAATGTTCCTCGGTCCGTTAGAGCAATCCAAACCATGGAATACCAACGGCATAGATGGTGTGTTCAAGTTCTTAAGAAGATTCTGGAATCTGTTCCACGATAGTGCTGTTAACTTTACTGTAAGTGATGCCGAACCAACACGCGAGGAGTTGAAAGTATTCCATAAGACAATCAAAAAAATTGCGCACGATATTGATCATTACTCTTTCAATACTTCGGTGAGTGAGTTTATGATTTGTGCGAATGAGTTGAGTACCATGAAATGCAACAAGCGAAGCATTCTGGAGCCGCTTGTAATTGCCCTCGCTCCTTTCGCACCGCACATTGCAGAAGAGTTGTGGGAAAAGCTCGGTTACAAGGAGAGTATCTTAAATGCTTCGTTCCCGCAATACGATGAGCAGTACTTAACCGAAAGTTCATTTAATTACCCAATCTCTATTAATGGAAAAGTACGGGCTCAAATGAATTTCGCCCTCGATATGCCAAATGAAGCTATTGAGAAGCTTGTATTGGCTTCTGAAATTGTATTAAAGTGGACAGAAGGTAAGCCCCCTAAAAAGGTGATTGTGGTGCAGGGGAAGATTGTGAATGTGGTTCTTTAATTAATAGTTATCCGCTAATAGTTCTCTGGATCAACATCCATTAACTATTAACGGATAACTGAAATCCTAATCGTCTTTTTCTTTCCCATTGATATACATGCTCATTTTGTCAGCATGAGCTTTCAGGATATTACCCATACCATCATATTGTCCAAAGATTCCTTTTGCCTCTTTAAAGATGACAGGCGAGCTATAATAAGTACGGGTTCCACAATAGAATTGTCCTAAATTTTTTGCTTCTGGATCGGCACCCTCACTTTTACCGGGGTTTGGCCCGAGCATCATGGTCACCACGGCATTCACTCCATAATCTTCCTGAAGTTGCTTGGGCTTCCGTGTGGCGATGTATACAACGACAACAGCATCCACACCCAAGCCTTTGCAAAGTTCATAACCAAGATTGGAAGTAAGTTTTCGGTTGGCTGTGAATACACCGCCCTGAAAATTATTAATCATCGATTCGTCTTCAGTTTCATTGGCTACAAAGAATTCGCGATACCCCATGCCCGATGGGCAAACTTTCAATGTGCCAGCGGTCGCTGTGGTTGTCGTAGTAGTGGTGGTGGTAAAGTACGGAGTTTCTGAAGTACTCGTCCTGGACTTAGTACGCGTAATGGTGGTGTGCTCTTTTTTAGCTGATTCTTGCACAAAACCATAGTAGAGCTCGGCCTTTTCTTGCGTATCCAAAAATTCATGGGGAGTAAGCAATTCAATTCCATTTTGCTTAAAGGCATCTTTTAATGGTTGAATACTCTTCGCATAAAAACCATTTATCTGGCCCTGACCCGCTGACGCGGAGGTGGCCCAGGCTCCAGTTCCCGTTATATTGGCTTTGCCTTTACCTGCATCATAGAGGTAATAACTAACGAGAGCCACTCGTTTCGGTTTGGGATTAACTAAGTCCATGTTCGCACTGTAGCCGCCTCCATTGTTAGAGGCCCTTCCTTCTCGGGGAAAATCATATTTCACTTTGATTTTTTCAGGATTGGAGGTCTCATTATAAAATTCTGTAGGCTCATTGTTCTTACCGGTTGCCTTCATGTTTGCACCATTGTCTAGCAACGCCATAATCACTTCTTCATTGGGTACTGGTTGCAATACTGCAGATGTTAACGGAGTTCTTTTATTATTGTCGAGGTTTTCCATATCTGCTCCTTTAGCTTTTAGAAGTTTGATGATACCGTATGCGGTTCCCATGTTGGAAACATCTAAGTTTTTATACCAATCAGGTGTCGGTATCGCAGCCTTTTCGTAGTAATCTACGATTGCTTTGACACGAGCGGCCCGCGCCTCAACAGGTTGCCAGTTAAATGTAGCTTCGTGAACAGCGTTGCCTCCTGTGATTGCACTTTTAAAATCTGTTTTAGCGCCAGCGTTTAGCAAAAGCTCAACACACTCTTCGCAGTTAGAGTTGATCAACACATTTCCTAAGGCAGAAAATGTCATGGTATTACCGGCAGGCAGATTTTTAAGCTGGTCTTCATAGGCTTTCACCATATATTTATTTGCTTTCTTTCCTTTTGCTTTTTCATCTTCCAGCAGTTTTTTCATGGGCCCTGCTAAATCCACTTTAAGCTCTGCTACTTTGTTAGGATCTGCTCCCGCTTTTAATAAATGTTTCATAACATCCACCGAGTAGAAGCTCGCAGCATTTACCAAAGCTGGATAATCTCCTCCGTTGGCATCAGCGCCTTTGCCCAACAAGTATTCTGTTATTTCAGGCCACATATAGGCTGAAGAAATTGGAGTTGCTCCACCAGCATTTTTGTAGTTTACGTTGGCTCCACCCTCAATTAATTTTGTTACGGTTGAGAGATCGCCTGCACCACTTGCTTTAATCAAATCATCATTTGGCGTTTGTCCTAAACTTACAGTTGCCAGGCAAATCAGTAGTGTAATCAATTTTATTGCTTTCATAATTGGAGGGTTTGGTTTCGTAGGATATAGAAAGCTAAATATTTTTATCAAGTATTAAATAGCTTGTGGTATATACTTTATTTGGGCACCCTGGCTGGGTCAAAATTGTTGAAATATGAGGGATTGCAGCAGAGCTGGCACTCAAAAACGTAAGTCTCTTCTGGCTACAATTCGTTAACTTGTCTCGCTTTTAAATTGAATTTATGCGCCATTCTAAAATTGTAGGCCTTGGTCATCATGTGCCTGAAACGGTAATCACCAATGAATATCTCTCCTCAATCATGGAAACCACCAATGAGTGGATTATTGAACGGACGGGCATTCAAGAGCGCAGGTATATTGATCCAACAAAAGATACAGTTGCGAACATGGCTGCTAAGGCTACACGCATGGCTTTGAAACGTGCGAACCTAACCGAAAAAGATATTGAGTTTATTGTGTTTGCTACTATCACTCCTGATTACTTTTTCCCAGGCACGGGTGTATTGTTGCAACGTGAACTTGGATTAGAAAGCATTGGAGCAGTCGACATTCGCAACGCCTGTTCAGGATTCATTTATGCATTATCGGTTGCCGATCAGTTTATTAAATCAGGCATGTATAAAACCATATTGGTGGTTGGAGCAGAAATTCAATCCACCGCCATTGATATGACCACGCGCGGAAGAAATACAGCTGTGATTTTTGCTGATGGTGCAGGTGCAGCCATCTTACAACCTACTGATAGACCCGGAATTCTTTCTACCCATTTACATTCCGATGGCCGCTTTGCAGAAGAACTATATGTGCGCGACCCTGGAAGTAGTCGTACACGTGAAGAGCGCCAGCCTGAACAAATTTTGGATACTACACATTTCAAAGTTGTGATGAATGGAAACCAGGTTTTCAAGCATGCAGTCGTTCGCTTCATGGAAGTAATTAACGAAGCACTCACGGCTAACAATATGAAGAAAGAAGATATCAGCCTGCTAGTGCCCCATCAGGCCAATCTTCGAATCAGTCAGTACATACAGGAAAAACTTGCGCTCTCCGACACGCAGGTTTACAACAACATCATGCGGTATGGGAATACCACGGCCGCTTCCATTCCAATTGCAATGAGCGAGGCATGGGCCGAAGGGAAAATCAAAGAAAATGACGTAATTTGTTTAGCCGCATTCGGCAGTGGCTTTACGTGGGCTTCTGCATTAATTCGGTGGTAAAAATTGGTTCGAGGTTTCAGGTTCAAGACTCAACATTACTTTTTTGGCCAACAATCTCGGAACATTGAACCTTGAATTTTAAACATTGAACCAACCCCATGAAGACATCGACTTATAATCCAAGTCCGTTGGAAATTGACTTTGCTAATGCCTTGCACATTCTACAGGATGAAATTCAAAAACACCTGCAGGATAACGAGATAGTGAATGTGGAAAGTAATATTAGGCGCGACAACCCCATGGTGAAGTTTAGTCTGTTGGATAAAGATGGTGACCCCCATGAAATTGTTGTTCGCATCATCCAGATTCCCGATAAGTTTTAGCGAACCACTCACCCCTTTAAACCCTTTAATACTCGTTTTTTACCTCCGCTATAGTTTGAAATCTTTTCTGGGGTTACCGCGTTAATAATTTGAGTAATTTACTGACATGAGAAAGAAAATACCTGCAGGGCTAATGTGTATCGTAGTTTTGGTTGCACTGTCTTTTACTTCCCCCACAGAGCGCTATTTCGAAATCGCTAAGAATCTGGACATTTTCGCCACACTTTTTAAAGAGGTGAATGCACTCTATGTTGATGAAGTGAACCCCAACAAATTGGTGAAAACCGGCATTGATGCCATGCTGGAATCGCTTGATCCATACACCAATTATATCCCTGAAGACATGGTGGAAGATTTCCGTACCATGAATACTGGCCAGTATGGAGGTATTGGAGCATTCACGCGTGAGATTGATAATCGCACTGTCGTTACTATGGTGCTTGAAAATTATACTGCACAAAGATCGGGGTTAAAAATCGGAGACGAGATTTTAAAAATTGCTAATGTTGACCTTTCAAAACTTACATCCGATCAGGAAGGACAACTGATGAAAGGACAAATCGGTACACCCGTTAGCCTTACGGTAAAACGCATGGGTGCTGATCAACCACTGAAGCTTGATTTCAAACGCGAAAAAATTAAAGTAAACAATGTTCCCTATTACGGTATGATGGAGAACAACATCGGGTACATCCAACTGTTGGAGTTCACGCCCGATGCCGGTAAAGAAGTAAAGAATGCGTTGATAGCGTTAAAAGAAAAAGGAGCTAAAGGATTAATCTTGGATGTGCGTGGTAATCCGGGAGGCTTGTTGTTTGAAGCTGTTAATATTTGTAACATTTTTATTCCTCGCGGAAAACTAGTTGTCAGTACAAAAGGAAAAATTACTGAACACAATCAAAATTATGAGACCTTAAACAATCCGGTTGATATCGACATACCCTTAGCTGTGTTAATCAGCAGAGGCAGTGCTTCGGCAGCAGAAATTGTTGCAGGCACGCTACAGGATTACGATCGTGCTGTCATCATCGGTGAGAAATCATATGGCAAAGGCTTGGTGCAGGTGAGCAGACCACTTTCTTACAATTCACAACTTAAAGTAACGACCGCTAAG
>JANNQJ010000157.1:0-4055 GCA_031400675.1 Cyclobacteriaceae bacterium | reverse complement strand
GCTTTTTTCAGGCTATCTTCAACTTCCTTCCAGCGTTCTTTCTTTTTAGCCTCATCCCGAAGTTTTTCGGCTGAATCTTTCAGTTCCTCAAAACGGCTCTCAAACTCCTTATTCAGCCTGCCGCCCGCTTCGTTTAATTCCGACATAAACGCATCTACCTTCTTTCCGAAGTTTTTAAAGAGTTTTTCAGCTTTTCCGCTTTCTTCTTTGTTTTCCATACTGGGTTCATTCAAAAGTTGTCTTAAATTAAATGTCTAAAGGGAACTAACCAATTTTGTTAACATGAATACCGAGCAGGACCACCTCGATTATATCACCAAATTACTTGAAAGTAAATCGGCCGCCAAGCAAACCACCTACAAGTATTTACTCACTGCTTTTTTACTGTTATCCAAGGAGTCGAAACGAATTACCGCTGAGTTAAAAAAGAAAGCCAATCCGAACGATAAGGACGTTACGATTGAGTTTAACGCAGTGAACGAACATGAGTTTCATGTAAAGTTGGCAGGCGACCTGCTTATTTTCGTACTGCACACCAATATTGTAACGTTTGCGGATGATCATGCGATTATGCAGGATTCGTACATGAAGCAGCAGGAGGTGAATCGTTACTTCGGGCAAATAATGATTTATAATTTCATGTCTGATTCATTGAAGTTTAACCGGGTGAACGACCCAGGGTATTTATTGGCCCGGCTTATGATTAATCATGATAACCGATTCTTTATTGAAGGCGAAGGTCAGTTGGCAACATTGTTTAGCAGAGTATCGGAACAACCGTTGACCAACGAAGTACTGGATGCATTGGTGAAGCTTTCTCTGGCTATTGCTATTGAAAATGATTTAATGGCCATGCCGTATCCGGATGTGAAATTCATCACCTTGCATCAAAAGCTTGAACACACACCGGATATGGGCGGTGGTCAAAAAATAGGGTTTCAGATGAGCTATGCAGATAGAACTAAAGGTTGATGATTATTCTGTCTGAAGAGGTTTTTCATTTTAGGTATTGAATTTTATATTGCTGTGGTAAATAAAAACTAAATGTCAGCCTGAGCCAGTCGAAGGCGCTTGGATACAACGGTTTCGACAAGCTCAACCTGACAATATCTGTACTAAATAATTTTCACTTGAAAAAAATAGCACTTTTATTTATTGTTTTGATGATCGCACTCGGAAGCTGTGCTTCCAATAAGCATCACAAAAAGTTGAAACCCGGAAGACCGATACCATGTCCTACAAAAGACTGCTAAATGAAGTTGCGTAAGATTGTTATTGCTATTGACGGATACTCGGCCTGTGGGAAAAGCACTACAGCTAAAGAAGTAGCGAAAATTCTGGGTTACCGGTATATTGATTCAGGCGCCATGTACCGGGCCGTAACGGTTTATTTTCTGGAGCACCATGTTTCGCAGTCCAATCCAAAAGAGATCGCAAAAGCATTACAAAACATTAATCTATCGTTTAAGGTAAATTCGAAAGGGATTACCGAAACTTGCCTGAACAACTTGAATGTTGAAAAAGACATTCGCAGAATGCGGGTTTCGGAAAACGTAAGTCCGGTGAGTGCGATCAAAGAAGTACGTGCAGCGATGGTAGAACAACAACGGAAACTGGGGAAGGAGAAAGGCATTGTGATGGACGGCCGCGATATTGGTACGGTAGTTTTCCCCAAGGCTGAGCTTAAGTTTTTTATGACGGCCGATATTCTGGTGCGAGCATTTCGCAGACAGCGTGAATTGCTGATGCTCGATAGAATGGTAGACCTAGATTCAGTGATCGAAAATATTGAAAAACGTGATCGGATTGATACGACCCGCACCGAAAGCCCGTTGCGAAAAGCGGATGATGCCATTGTAATTGATACTACCCACATTACCATTGATGAGCAAGTAGATGAAGTGATCCGCTTGGCGGTGAGCAAAGCACTCAAACTTTCTAAAAATGCCTAGACTTTGGGTAACTTAGGGTAGCCTAAATGTAAGACCATGGAAACCACTTTTCGAAAAATTTTACGCTACTTCTTCAGCGGCACCTTGTTCATTGTTCCATTGGTCGCCACAGCCTACTTTATTTTTATTTCTTTTCAGTGGCTCGATGGCTTGCTCAACCTTCCTTATCCCGGATTGGGGTTTGTTATTATACTGGTCGCGATAACTGCTTTCGGTTATCTGACTTCAAATTTCGCTTTCCAAACCTTTTCCAACTGGTTCGACAGTGGTGTTAACCGGATTCCGCTGGTTAAACTAATTTATTCATCCTTAAAAGACTTGCTCAAGGCTTTCGTGGGCGACAAAAAGAAATTTAACAAACCGGTATTGGTAACGATCAATAAAGAAAACAGGTTGCACCGCATTGGTTTTATTACACAAGACGACCTCTCCAATCTTGACCTGCCTGATATGGTAGTGGTGTACTTCCCCCAATCCTACGCAGTGGCGGGTGATCACTTTGTTGTTCCAAAAGAGTGTGTGAAAATACTGAATGTGTCAGGGCCTGTGGCCATGAAATTTATTATTTCGGGTGGTGTGAGCGGTTTTAAAGATTCCTGATATGCTGGTGATTGCTTGTAGCCTCTTGCTTGTTTTAATTTTTGTTTTAATTGCTGCTCTTCATTTTTATTGGGGAGTTGGTGGTCGTTGGGCAATAGATAGCGTGGCGCCAACGAATGAACGAGGAGAGCGTGTTCTGAAGACCGGAGCTGTTGCTTGTTTTGTTGTCGGCATCGGACTGCTCATGTTTGCAGCATATTACCTGATGCGGGCAGGCTATATCAAAGTATCCCTTCCGAATATTCTTTTGAATTCAGTGGGGTGGATAATTCCGTCCATATTTTTACTTCGGGCTATTGGCGATTTTAACTACGTTGGACTTACAAAAAAAATTAAGGATACAACTTTTGCCCGGCTCGATACTGCTTATTTCTCAAAGCTCTGTTTGATGATTGCAGGCTTAGGATTTATAACAGAAGTTCTTAGCTAATCACGCCCGAACCAATCAATTCTTCGCCCTCATACCACGCTGCAAACTGCCCGGAGGTAATTGCCTTTTGAGACTTTTCGAATATAATATAGAGGCCTTCTGCTTTTTTGTGGAGCGTGCATGGTTCTAGAGATTGGCGGTAGCGGATGCGCGCCATGTAGTTTCTGGTTTCTCCAACATGTAGTCTCAAATCAGGACGCACCCAATGTTCATCCGTATTCGGAATGAAAAGCCCTCTCCTATATAAGCCGGGATGATCTTCACCCATGCCCATATAGATAATGTTTTCGATTGTATCGGTTCCAATTACGAATAATGGTTTGGGATGACCACCAATGTTCAAGCCTTTTCGTTGACCAATAGTATAATAATGAGCACCGTTATGTTCGCCTACAACTTTACCCAACGCAGGGCTAAATATAAATGGCTCGCTTTGGTGCGCGAGATCCTCCATCGATTGTCCGTTTGTAAATACTGTTGCGCTAGCCGGTATTTCAATGGCTCTTCCTTTTTTCGATTCGAGGCGTTGTTGCAGAAAATCAGGAAGGTGCACTTTTCCAATAAAGCACAATCCCTGTGAATCTTTTTTCTCCGCGGTTGTAAGTCCAGCTTTTTTAGCAATGGCCCGTACTTCGGGTTTCAATAATTCACCAATCGGAAATAATGCTTTTGAAAGTTGTTCCTGCGTAAGCTGGCAGAGAAAATAACTTTGATCTTTATTCGGATCTTTTCCACCCAGCAAGCGATATACTTTTTTACCGTTCACCTCAATTTCTTCTTTGCGTGCATAGTGTCCGGTAGCCACATAGTCGGCACCAAGCTTTATAGCCGATTGCAAGAAAATATCAAATTTGATTTCGCGGTTACACAACACATCGGGGTTGGGTGTTCGTCCACGTTGGTATTCTGCGAACATATAATCCACAATGCGCTCTTTGTACTCTTTGCTTAAGTCTATTGCCTGAAACGGAATTCCTAAATGTTGCGCCACGATCATGGCATCGTTGCTATCGTCTAACCACGGGCATTCGTCACTAATGGTCACCGAGTCGTCATGCCAGTTTTTCATGAAC
>JANNQJ010000156.1:0-4563 GCA_031400675.1 Cyclobacteriaceae bacterium | reverse complement strand
AAACGAACAATATGATGATGTCCTGATTTGTGTTGCCGATCCGGCCGTACGCTCGAAAATGGTAGAGGTGTGGTCAAAAAAAGTTGTGCCCTTTTCGTCCTTGGTTAGCCCCGATGTTCTTCTGCATGGAACAGTAACTCTTGGTAAGGGATGCATCATTTGTCCAGGCGTTAAATTTACAGTGGATATTCAGGTAGGAAGATTTGTCATTATTAATCTCAATTCAACAGTTGGTCACAATGTTGTCATGGGCGATTTTTGTTCATTGATGCCTTCTGTTAATATTTCAGGAAACGTTACCCTTGGGAAGCGGGTGTTTGTTGGAACAGGGGCAACCATCGTTCAAGGAATTACCATTGGTAATGACGTAATTATCGGTGCGGGGTCCGTGGTGTTGAACGATATATCGGAAGGGCAAACTGTCATGGGCGTACCAGCTAAACCAAAATGACCTCATCATTCTTCGATTACTGAACTATGCATAGAGAAAAGATATGGCTGTCACCACCACACATGGGAGGAAAGGAATTGGAGTTTATTCATGAAGCATTTAACAGCAATTGGATTTCGCCTGCCGGTCCGCATATTACGGCTTTCGAAAATGAACTAGGCCAATACCTGGGTGGGCAATCGGTTGCTGCGTTATCTTCTGGTACAGCGGCTATTCATCTCGGGTTAATAATTCTGGGCATTCAACAAGGTGATGAGGTGATCTGTGCTTCGTTTACTTTTTCTGCTTCGTGTAACCCCATTGTATATCAGGGGGCAACACCTGTATTTATAGACGCTGAGCCAGATACCTGGAATATGGATGCTGATTTGTTAAGGGAGGGCATCGAGGATAGAATACGGAAAACAGGAAAAAAACCAAAAGCAATTATTGTTGTCCATCTATACGGAATGCCTGCTAAAATGGATGAGGTTATGGCCATAGCGGATAGTTATGAAATACCCGTAATCGAAGATGCAGCAGAAGCTTTGGGCTCATCATACAAAAACAAGAAGTGTGGTACGTTTGGCGACTTCGGCATTTTATCATTTAATGGCAATAAAATCATTACAACTTCGGGAGGAGGGGCGCTTGTCTCCAACAATGCAACCTGGATAGCGAAGGCTCGTTTTCTGGCAACACAAGCCCGCGATCCAGAACCGCACTATGAGCATTCTGAAATCGGGTATAATTATAGACTTAGCAACGTATGCGCAGGCATTGGCCGAGGACAACTATTAGTATTGCCAGAAAGAGTAACGAAGCGAAGACAGGTTTTCGATCTGTATTTTAGTCAACTTGCTGCTGTTAAGAGTATTGAATTCCAGCCTGAGCCAAGCGTTTGCTATAGTAATCGATGGTTGACCACAGTTCTTTTCAGTTCTACAAAGGCACGCGAACATGTAAGATTGGCCTTGGAAAAGGAGAGTATCGAATCCCGACCGTTGTGGAAACCTATGCATCTTCAACCTGTTTTTAAATCATGCCCTGCTTATCTAAGCGGGTTATCTGAAGGTTTTTTTAACAGGGGCTTGTGCCTGCCATCTGGAAGCAACTTATCAATGGGAGATCAAGATCGAATAGTTAGTGCAGTTAAAATTGCAAACAACAGTCTTTAAAATGAAAGAGCTCAAGCCCGCATTTCGTTTTCTGGCGATATTCGTTGGTTTTTACCTCAGCATGAACATTCTCTACGGACTTTGGATATCTTCATATGATCTTCAGGCGGATGCTGTAACTTCAATAGTTACCCGACAATCCTCAGCTTTACTTAATATTTTTGGAGAAGATACCACCACCAAACCAAAGGCGTTAGCCCCTTCCATTACAATTGTAAATTCATCAGGAGTTGTGATCAGTGTTTTTGAGGGCTGCAATGGAATCAATGTGATGATTGTGTTTCTGTCGTTTCTTTTTGCTTTTGGTGGTCAATGGAATAAGTTGATATGGTTCCTACCTGTCGGATTAGTGCTTATCTATATCGCAAATCTTGGTCGAGTTATGACCTTATATTATGTAGCCGAGTATTGGCAGGATTATTTTTATTACGTGCACAAATATGTTCTTACAGCCTTTCTGTATGCGATTATATTCGCATTGTGGTGGTGGTGGATAGAAAAAATAAATGGTGCTTCATTGAGAGCTGCGATCACAAACAAGTAAGGCGTGAAGAAATATTTCCTGATATTCTTTTCGCTCATTATGCTGTTAACAGTTTATCTTTTTCAACGAACCAGTTATGCGGAAGTAATGAACCTGTTCTTACCTGAAACCTTCCAACTTACAAATCCTAAATCGGTTTTCATTATTAATAAAACCGTGAGACTAGGACTTAATGATCTGGGATGTATGATTTTCATTTATGCGGTCTTTGAAAAGCGAATGTATCTTCAAGCTTCTTTTTATCTTTTCCTCATAGAACTGTTTGTGTTGCTGCCTGTTTATTTGATCATAAAACTAAGCTCAGAAGGTACCTCCGAACTTTCTTCTCCATTGCTTTCACAAATCCATCGTCTTATAGTGAACCCATTGTTGATGTTTTTGTTAATGGTGGGCTTTGTATACCAACGATTAAAGTCAGAGAAGTTGTAATTCAGTTATTTAGAGGTAATTAATTATTCAAATTGATATTCCAAAAGCTAATGAAAGTGCTTTTTGTAATAAAAGCCTTATTGCTAATATGATTTCAGGCTTTGAAGACCTATTCAATATGGATGTTGCTCACAATCTGACTCAAAAGCATGACCTCTCACTATGACTTTGATGAAATCTGCAGTTGTTTAAAGGACTTTTTATAAATGAAGCAACGAAAACGTATTATTTACGTCATGGAGACTGAAGGAATAGAAACCAGACCTTTATGGAATCCAATGGCATGGTCAGCCTGTGTTTATGCATGAAAGAGCCTTTAATACAGGTCTATCTGATCAATTTTTTAAGAATGTTTTATGCTTATCTTCAGGAGCAATCTATCTCATGATGGGCAATCAAA
Organism: Cyclobacteriaceae bacterium; assembly: GCA_031400675.1. Classification (GTDB taxonomy): domain Bacteria; phylum Bacteroidota; class Bacteroidia; order Cytophagales; family Cyclobacteriaceae; genus UBA2336. Next base: position 1,582 of record JANNQJ010000156.1, on the reverse strand, counting down.
AACTAAAATTGAAATTGAAAGAAAATCTGGGTTACAAGTGAGTTTTACTAGATATTTAAGGAGATTAAGAAATTGTGTATTTTTGTGAAATCCGCAAATTCTAGAATTTAAGGAATTCTTTAAATATATGCTGTGAATGGACGCAATGAATAAAATGGATATCAAGAACAAATTAAAATTCTCACTTTTAGCCTTGCTGGTTTTATTGCTCCCGGGGATATCGTTTTCTCAAACCTATACTACCACTGGTCCTGGAAATTGGAATAACCCTTCCATTTGGCTAGACAATGGTTTACCGACACTTGCTTTTCCTACGAATGCTAATTCAACATCCATAACTGTCAGTCACGCAGTCACCGTAACCGCAAATTTAATTATTGATCAGACTACAATTGCGGCTGCAGGTTCTATTACAATAAATTCGCTGATTTCATTAATTGTTGAAGATGGCCCTGGAGGTGCAGTATCTCCCGATTTGCTTGTGTTAGGAGCGATTACTATAAATGGTACGTTAACTAATGTTGGCGCACCAGATGAAACAGGTAATCATGTAACTGTTAACGGGGGGAGCCTCGTCAATAATGGAACAATCAATCTTACTTCAGGGCGATTTACATTAAGTGGGACTCCCACACTAAGCGGAACTCCTGTTTCAACCACGTTTCATAATTCTACTGTAAGTCCCTCCGCAGTGGTATCCATTCCCTTTACTTTTGGAACCAATAGTGGAAGTACAATGACCGTTAATGGCGCGCTAACAACAACAGGAGGATTTGCTGCTTTGGGAAGCATAACTGTTACAGGTAGTGGTTCTTCATTCACAGCCAATACGGTAGCGTTTAGTGTAGCAGGAACGTTGACCTCAAGTACATCAGGAGTATTTACGGCCAACGCCACCGGAACCATTTCAGGCAATTTAGCGGGCTCAAGTACTTTTACTTCTACTTCTTTCATCAATTTCAATGGTTCTACACAGATTAGCGGTGGTGGGATCAAAACGTTTAATACTGTTCAGGTACTTGGGAGTCTTACCTCTTCAGGTGGAAATACCCTCAGAATAAATGGAGATTTATTCAATGATGGTACCATTAACCTTACCAGCGGAACATTGACTATGCTTGGTTCGTCAACCGTTATTGCTACAACGGGTACACCCACTCAAACCACATTTTTTAACATTGCTATTGGAAGTGCTGCCAGTGTTACTACCAGCATACCTTTTAATACTTTAGGCACAATAACGGTTAATGGTGATCTTACCTCCAATGCGGGTTTCACTGCGTTGGGCGCATTAACGGTTACGGGAGCGGGTTCTTCTGTTACTGTCAATACGGTTGCGTTTAGTGTTGTAGGAACATTAACTTCAAGTACATCAGGAGTATTTACTGCCAACGCCAGTGGTACACTCTCAGGTAATTTAGCTGGTTCAAGTGCCTTTACCTCCACTTCATTTATCAATTTCAATGGCACTACCCAGATTAGCGGTGGTGGGATCAAAACTTTTAATACAGTCCAGGTACTGGGAAGTGTGACCTCTACGGGTGGAATTGTGGTGAGAATAAACGGTGATCTGTTTAATGAC
>JANNQJ010000155.1:0-12328 GCA_031400675.1 Cyclobacteriaceae bacterium | reverse complement strand
AACTCGAACAGAACTATCGCTCTACTAAAACAATCGTTGACGCGGCAAACTCAGTCATTAGAAGAAATAAAGCGCAAATCCCAAAAAACATTTGGACGGAAAATGAGGAGGGTAATCTGATTGAGTTAATTAAAGCGGTTTCTGACAATGAGGAAGGTCGCTTGGTTGCTTCGTCCATCTTTGAAGAAAAGATGCAGCACCAACTGAAGTTCAGTGATTTTGTAATTCTATATAGAACCAACAGTCAGTCGCGCGCGATGGAGGAATCCCTCCGCAGGTTGAATATCAAATACAAAATCATTGGAGGTCTCTCTTTCTATCAACGTAAGGAGATCAAAGACCTGCTAGCTTATATGCGTTTTGTGTTGAATCAAAATGACGAAGCCTCCTTTCGCAGGATTATTAATTTGCCCAAACGTGGCATTGGTGACTCCACAGTAGACAAAATTATTGTAGCCGCTAACGATCACAGCATTTCAATTTGGGAGGTTATTCAAAACGCGGGTTCATTTTTAGGCGGAAGAGCTTCTGGACCGATTGATGATTTTGTAACTATGATCAAACGTTTTGCGCTGGAGGTAGAACGAAAAGATGCATACGATGCTGCTTTTGAAATTGCAAAAGGATCGGGATTGTTGCGGGAGTTATATGAAGACAAAACGGTTGAAGGTTTAAGTCGCCATGAGAACGTTCAGGAATTATTGAATGCCATCAAAGAATATGTAGACGATCCGGAGAAAACAGATAAATCACTCGGAGCTTTTCTGCAGGATGTGTCACTCGTAACCGGACAGGATGAAGACAAGGATAAAGATCCCGACAAGGTCACGCTGATGACCATTCACATGGCAAAGGGGCTTGAGTTTAAATACGTATACATTGTTGGCTTAGAGGAAGATCTCTTCCCATCACAAATGATGTTAACCAGCCGCGCAGACCTGGAAGAAGAGCGAAGGTTATTTTATGTAGCGATCACGCGTGCACAGAAAAAACTTTTTTTGTCGTATGCAGTTACACGCTACAGGTTTGGAAGGCTAAAGAATTGTGAGAAGAGTCGTTTCTTAGATGACATCGACCCGAGCTTTATTAAAGTAAGCAGTAAGTTCTCGGGGTTTGAATCCATACCTACCTCTTCCGAAAGCTATGCCAAGTCGTTAGTGAATGGTATTAAGAAGACTATAGCCGCTTCCTCAACCGGTAAGGCATCAACTTACAAGCCTTCATTGGACTTTGCACCTAGCGACACCAGTACCCTCCAGGAAGGAATGAAGGTAGAACACCCCAAATTCGGCTTTGGAATGGTAGTAAAAATGGATTTTAGTGGTGCCGATCGCAAAGCCAAAATACTTTTTGATGATTTTGGCGAGAAGACGTTATTACTTAGCTTTGCCAAGCTCAAAATACATAAGGAATCCTGAGTATGAGTCGGAATCCCGAACTCGAGCAAATAATCAAAAAAATATGAAGCAGATTGGTGAGTATAACACACAAAGACCGCACATCATTTTAAAAGAATACGGCCGTAATGTTCAGAAGTTGGTAGAATACATTCGCAGCGTTCCCGATAAAGAAAAGCGCACAGAGTTAGCCTTTACGCTAATTGAGTTGATGAAACAACTTACACCCAGTGTCAAAGAAGCAACTCCTGAGAATCCCCAGCGCATGTGGGATGACTTGTACATCATCGCCGATTTCAGCCTTGATTTGAATAGCCCATTCCCGGTTCCGCAACGCGATATTCTTTTTAAGAAACCTAAGCGAATGCTGTACCCGCAAAGCAACATTCGCTTTAAGCACTATGGCAAAAATATTGAACGCCTTATCAAAGAAGCTATGAAGCTTGAAAACCCGGAGGAGCGTAACGATGCGATTATCTATCTGGGTAAGCTGATGAAAACATTTTACGGAAACTGGAACAAAGAGACATTGGATGATTCCGTCATTGTAAATGACATTCGCTCCTTGTCGAACGGAGTATTATCTGTTGACTTGGATAAAGTACGGGAAGAAAATTTATTTGAGCAGTTATACCGCGGTGAAAAAAGAAAGATGAGCCCTCTGGGGAGTGAACGAAGCGAAAGAGGCGAAAGAGGTGAACGTGGTGGCGACCGCAACAGTGGCGGCCATCGTCCTAAGCGCCCGTTCAATAAAAACAAAATGCGCAGGAGACGGGACAATTAATAATTATCAATTTGCAATTATCAATTATTGTTGGTCAATTGAACAATCCGTTGTTAATTGTAAATTGTTAATTGAACATTGAAACATGAGCATTTTTCGGATTAAAGGCGGTAAGAAACTAAAAGGTGAAATTATACCGCAGGGCGCCAAGAATGAAGCACTTCAAATCATCAGCGCTGTTCTCCTCACCGATCAAGCCGTAACTATTCACAACATTCCAAACATTCTTGATGTTAACAAGCTTATTGAACTCATCGGAAGCCTTGGCTGCAAAGTTGAAAAACTCGGTGCCGACTCATATCGATTCACAGCTGCATCCATTGATACAAAATTTTTAGAGACAGAAGAATACCGCACAAAAGCAGCATCGTTGCGCGGATCAGTTATGTTACTGGGGCCCATCCTGGCACGTTACGGGAAAGCTACTTTACCTAAACCCGGTGGCGATAAAATAGGAAGAAGGAGATTAGATACACACTTCATTGGTTTTCAAAAACTGGGCGCCAAATTCAATTTCGATTCAGACGCACACCTCTTTCATATCGATGCTTCCAAATTAGAAGGAGCCTACATGCTTCTCGATGAAGCTTCTGTTACAGGAACTGCCAACATCATTATGGCAGCCGTGCTGGCGAAAGGAAAGACTACCATTTACAACGCAGCATGTGAACCCTACCTGCAGCAATTGTGCAGCATGTTGAATCGCATGGGTGCAAAAATAACTGGCATTGGTTCTAACCTGATCACCATTGAAGGCGTAAAAAAACTTGGAGGCACCGAACACACCTTGCTCCCGGATATGATTGAGATAGGAAGCTTCATTGGTCTTGCTGCGATGACACAATCAGAGATCACCATCAAGAACTGTCGTATTGATATGCTTGGGATTATTCCGGATACCTTTAAGCGACTGGGTATTAAAATGGAATTAAGAGGCGATGATATTTATATTCCATCTCAAGAGCATTATGAAATTGAATCCTTCATTGATGGCTCGATCCTCACCGTTGCCGATGCACCATGGCCTGGCTTCACTCCAGACTTAATCAGCATTGTGCTCGTAGTAGCCACACAGGCCAAAGGCTCTGTGCTCATTCATCAAAAAATGTTTGAAAGTCGTTTATTCTTTGTTGATAAACTTATTGATATGGGCGCACAAATAATTTTATGCGATCCTCATCGCGCCAACATCATTGGCTTAGACCGCAAGCAGGCATTACGTGGAATTAAAATGGCCTCTCCCGATATTCGTGCCGGTGTTGCTCTTCTTATTGCAGCGCTCTCTGCTAATGGCACCAGCGAAATCTCCAGCATTGATCAGATTGATCGCGGGTATCAGAATATTGATGCACGCTTGAAGAAGTTGGGGGCTGAGATTGAGCGGGTTTAAATCTCAATCGTAAGCCCCACCGGACAATGATCCGATCCCAAATACTCGTTATAAATCGAGGCACTCGTTACGTTAGGGAGTAAAGACTTGCCCACTAAAAAATAATCAATCCTCCATCCCACATTACGGGCACGGGAGTTAAACAGGTTGTTCCAATATGAATATTTTACTTCATCAGGATGCAGGTGACGGAACGTATCGGTGAAGCCTTCATCTAATAACCTTTGAAAGCCATCGATCTCGCGCTGGGTATATCCTGCTGATTTATTGTAATTATCTTTTGGCCGTGCAATGTCTATAGCCTGGTGTGCCACGTTAAGGTCACCGCATACAATGACCGGTTTTCTTCTTTGGAGTGTTGCTACGTATTCCCGAAAAGCAGTATCCCAACCTTCACGGTAATCCAACCGTCTCAATCCTTCTCCCGCATTGGGTGTGTAGACCGTCACTAAAAAAAATGCAGGATACTCAGCCGTTACTACTCTACCCTCCTGATCATGCTCTTCAATACCAATATCATACGTAACATTTAATGGATCTTCTTTCGAAAGTATGGCCACGCCTGAATAACCTTTTCGTGCTTTCGATGCCGTTACATATCCATTAAACCGGGGCAAGAGTTCGAAAACAGATTTTGCCTCCTCTACAGAACACTTAGTTTCCTGCAGACATAGTATGTCAGGGTTTAGTGTTTTTAAGTCTTTTAAAAAGTCTTTCTTAACAATAGCACGTACACCCGCTACATTCCAGCTCACGAGATTAAGTTTTGCCATAGATTCAAATATAACCCCTTCCCGTCCTTCCCCAAATGGGGAAGGTGTCCGGAGGACGGATGGGGTTATTCTCGTACAAAATAAAAAACCCGTCCGGTACTTTCCGAACGGGTTTGAAATATGGATAAAAACAATTAAGCCTTCTTAGCCTTCGCTTTAGCTTTAAATTCTTCTTTAATCTTTTCAATATCCACCGACTTAATAACCGGTTGGAAGTTCTGGATTTTCAAAGACTGGCGTCTTACTGCCGACTTTGATCTATCCTTGCGATTCTTTCTTTTTAAACGTGTAACAGGCATGATCGTAGTATTTTGAGGGCGCAAAAATGCTTAGAATCTCTGAAAATAACAAGCCCAGATTAGGATTTATGGGATTAAGGGATTACTGGATTACTAAATCCAATAAAAATCCCCATAATCAATCCAGTAAATCCTTGAATGCAATAAATCCAGATCAAAATCCTGTTAATATTGTGCGACTATGGAAAAACCGACTTTACCGAAAGGTACACGCGATTTCGGGCCTGCCGTGATGGCCAAACGGCAGTTTATTTTAGACAACATTAAGAAGGTATTTCAGAAGTTTGGCTTCCAACCCCTAGAGACTCCGGCTATGGAGAATCTCACAACATTAACAGGGAAATACGGAGATGAGGGGGATCAACTTCTTTTTAAAATTTTAGACAACGGTGATTTCCTGAAAGAGGTTGATCAGAAAATTCTTGAAAGCAGGAATCTAAAACTTATAACATCCAAAATATCAGGAAAGGGGTTACGCTACGACCTCACCGTACCGTTTGCACGCTATGTCGTCATAAACCGTCACGAAATTGCATTTCCATTCAAGCGTTATCAGGTTCAACCCGTATGGCGAGCGGATCGTCCACAGAAAGGGCGCTACCGCGAGTTTTATCAATGTGATGCAGATGTAGTAGGTACGAATTCTCTGATTTGTGAGGCAGAGATTATTTTGATGATTAAAGAAGTGATGAGCAACCTGGGTGTGAAAGACTTTTCAATCAAGATTAACCACCGAAGTGTATTGAATGGTATTGCGGAAGTAATTGGAGCTACTGGGAAAGAGAGTGATCTTTTTGTAGCCATAGATAAACTCGATAAAATCGGTGAAGAGAAAGTAAGAGAAGAGTTATTGACAAAGGGTTTTATCGGTAATAAGCTGGATACATTGTTTACGATCCTGAATAAGTCGGGAAGCAATGCCGATAAACTCAATTTTCTCGCTGATCAATTTACCAAGTCAACAGCCGGACAAAAGGGAGTCAGTGATCTCAACGAAGTCTTTACTCTATTGAAAGGCTTTGAAAGCAACGAGAAGCATGTTGAACTCGATATCGCGCTTGCGCGAGGGTTAAGCTACTATACAGGCTGCATCTTTGAGGTGAAAATCAACAACGCGAGCATTGGCAGTGTGAGTGGTGGCGGCCGTTACGATAACTTAACAGCTTCGTTTGGTGATAAAGAGAATCTTTCAGGTGTTGGTTTTTCATTTGGTGTTGATCGCTTGTACGATGCGATGGAGGAACTCAATCTCTTTTCAAAAGAAACACAGGTGTCTTCAAAAATCCTGATTTGCCATTTCGATGAGGAGGCTATGAAGTTTGGCTTAAAAGCGTTGGCTGCTTTTCGCAAGGCCGGTATTGCATCCGAAATTTACCCGGATCAATCCAAGCTAAAAAAGCAACTGGACTATGCTAATAAAAAGCTTATTCCGTTTACCATCGTAATTGGCCCGGATGAAATGAAAAGCAGGATGCTCACGTTTAAAAACATGGAAAGCGGAGATCAGGAGAAACTGACCGTTGCCCAAATTATTCAGAAACTGAAAACTTAAGTATACACGTCATGTCGAACGGAGTGAGACATCCCCTTGTAACGTTACCTTTATGGGGATTTCTCGGTCGTTCCCTGCCTTACCAGCAGGCAAGCTTCCTCGAAATGACGTTCAATTAAATTATTCCATGCCAACAATTCATTCAATCTCAGACAAAACCATTACGCTGGAAGTTCTTAACAACATCCTCGCTGGTGATGTCAAAATTGAACTCTCAAAAGAGGCGAAAGAAAAAATCCAAAAATGCCGTGAGTACCTGGATGACAAATTAAAAAATACAACGCAGCCGATCTATGGAATTAATACAGGCTTTGGCTCCTTGTACGATAAAAACATTTCACACGATCAACTCGAAAAACTGCAGGATAATCTGGTAAAGTCTCATGCTTGCGGAACAGGCCCGGAAGTGCCAAATGAAATTGTGAGGCTCATGCTCTTTTTAAAAGTGCAGTCCCTTTCATATGGTTATTCGGGGATTCAATTACTGACTGTGGAGCGACTCGCTGATTACTTCAACCACAATATACTTCCAACCATTTATGAAATGGGTTCGCTTGGAGCTTCCGGAGATTTAGCTCCCTTAGCGCATCTTGCTCTTCCTTTGATAGGGTTCGGTAAAGCAAAGGTGGAGGGTAAAACGGTAAGTGGATCAGCATTGAATAAACAGTTCACGTGGGACGCCATTCACCTGAAAGCAAAAGAAGGATTGGCACTTTTAAATGGCACCCAATTCATGAGTGCGTATGGTGTATGGTGTACGCTCCATGCGCATCGCATTCTAAAACTCGCTAATTGCATTGGTGCGCTTTCATTGGATGCCTTTGACGGAAGAATTGAACCTTTCCACTACCAGGTGCATGCTATCCGTCCGCAGAAAGGACAAGCGAAAGTGGCTGCTGAAATAAATAAACTTCTGGAAGGAAGTGAGTTAATCAAACAAACTAAGAAACACGTTCAGGATCCGTACTCGTTCCGCTGCATCCCTCAAGTGCATGGTGCGAGTGCAGATGCCATTGATCATGTGACAAGCGTCATACTCACAGAAGTAAATAGTGTTACCGACAATCCGAATGTATTCCCAGAAGAAGACATGATTATATCTGGTGGAAACTTCCATGGACAACCGTTATCCTTGTCACTCGATTTTCTTGCTATCGCCCTTTCAGAACTTGGAAGCATTTCAGAACGCAGAACTTACCAGTTAATAAGCGGTTCTCGCGATCTTCCGAATTACTTAGTGGCTAATCCGGGTATTAACTCCGGTATGATGATCCCACAATACACAGCGGCTTCACTGGTCAGTCAGAATAAACAATTAAGCACACCTGCTTCGGTTGATTCCATTGTTTCCTCAAACGGGCAAGAAGATCACGTGAGTATGGGCGCGAACGCGGCCACCAAAGCGTATCGAATTGTAAATAATGTCTATTCTATTTTAGCGATTGAATTACTGACAGCCTCACAAGCATTAGCATTCCGCAGACCCTTAAAAACATCAGCATATCTGGAGAAGTTGGTGAATACTTTTCGCGAGTATGTACCGTTTGTAGAAGAGGATCGCGTACTGCATGATGACATTCAAAAAGCAGAAAAATTTATCCGGGAATACACGTTAGAATGAGATTTCAACATTTCCTTTTACTCCTATTTTTAGTTCCATCACTTGCTGCCGCTCAATATGACAGCAAACTGGGTTGGTTTCGTGTGGATGAAGAGAAAGGATGTGCCCCGTTTACCATAACAATAACTGCAACGGGGCTAATTCCTCCTTCTAACCCATGCACAGGTGCTACTCCTTGCCAAATGGAGTGGGGAGATGGCGTGATCGATCCCAATAACGTTTTTACGCATACCTATACTCAACCCGGCAACTACACACTCAAGGTTTTATTTCAAACCATCGGCTACGATGAAATTGATATTGTGGTTACTCCAAATACGCAACCAACGTTTGATATTTTTCTTTGTAGTGGCCGTGAAGTAGAGGTACGAGTTACCGATACGAATTACGATTCGTATATCATTAATTATAACGATGCCTCTGCAGAGGTTGCTGTCCCGAAAGGAAGTTTGGCGGTGGATAACCATACCTATGCCACCACCGGATTGAAAATTATTTCAGTCCGTGGTAAAGATGTAAATGCGGATGACAATTGCACACCACCCGCCACAAAATCTGTAACGGTAGTCAATTCTCTAACTGCTCCTTTCATTAATTCACTTTCTGTTACAAGTAATAACCAAATTGATCTCGGATTTACAAGCCTACCGAATACGCTTTATCGGTTAGAGGTTGCGACAAACACAGATAACCCCGCAAGTTTTCAATTGGCACAAACTCTTTTCGATGTAAGCACAACAACCATTGCCAACTCAACAATTCGCACAGATGATAATTACTATTGCTTTCGGCTTGGTTCGTTTGATCCATGCAACAACACTACCCTTTACTCGAACATTATTTGTAGTGCTAATTTTGATTTATCATTACAAAGTAATATGAATAATCTCACCTGGACTTCTTCCACATCCGGTGTCATTAATTTTGCCATTAACCGCGATGGTACTGCTATTGGGTCAACGGGAGCGCTTTCATTTCCTGATAATAATATAGTTTGTAAAACGAATTACTGTTACCAGCTTATCACAAACTATGCTAACGGCAGTCAAAGTATTTCACTTGAAAAATGTGGGGTAGCTTTCTCCACAGATATTCCAACAGCCATTGCCGATGTAACAGCGGTTGTAAATATGGGTAATGTTGATTTAACATGGCAGCAAGATCCGGCTTTTCAGGCTGCTAAGTACAGCGTATTCCGAAATTCAGGCTCTGGAAATTTTAGCTTTCTCACGAACACAGCAGTTACACAATTCACCGATAATGATTACGCCACAAGCGGACAGTTTTGCTACCGTATCAATTATGAAGACGTATGCGACAATGCCAGTTCTGTAGGTGTGGATGTCTGCCCGATTCGTCTTGCTGGAAGCATAGATTCTGATAACTCAATTGATTTAAACTGGAGTACGTACACGGGGTGGGTGAACGGAGTAAGTGATTACACCGTAGAAAAGTATGACGGACAAGGTGTTCCACTTCAGACTTTCAACGTTGGCACGGCTACCACACTGGAGGATAATACATCTGATCCAATAAATCAGCTCTACGTATATGTTGTTAAAGCTGATGCCAATGATCCGGGTCTGGGGCAAGCTGTTTCAAACGAAGTTACCGTTATTAAGGAGCCCCATCTGTTTTACCCGAAAGCCTTCACACCCAATGGAGACAATCTCAATGACGTGTTTACTGTATTTGGTGAGTACATCGTTGATTTTGAAATGAAAATTTTTAATCGTTGGGGTGAATTGCTCTTCACAACCAGTGCCATTGAACAAGGATGGGACGGCAGATTTAAAGGTACTGTACAAACCGAAGGTACCTATACTTTTGTGGCTAACCTGACAGATCTTGCCGGGCGAACATTCAATCGCTCAGGCTCGGTGGTACTGCTTCGCAAAGAATAACTTTATTAATTGTAAATTTGAGTTCCCGATTTTAGATTAATTCAGTTTATCTGATCATCAATCGAAAATCCTGATTCTAAATCTAAAATTCGTTTATGTTTGATATGATAAAAATGATGGGCAAAATGAAGGAAGTTCAGGCCCGTATGAAAGAAGCGCAAGATAACCTGGTGAAGATATCGGCCCATGGCGAATCTGGCGGAGGCATGGTAAAGGCAACTGTTAATGGTAAAAAGCAGCTCATCGCATTGGATATTGATCCGACAATTCTAAAAGCAGATGATAAAATCATCATTCAGGATTTAGTTGTGGCAGCTGTGAACAAAGCCTCTGAAGAAGTTGAGGTATTGGCAAAAGAAGAAATGCGAAAAAGCACCGAAGGTCTGCTCCCCAATATTCCGGGGATGGATTTAAGCAGTTTGATGGGGCACTCTTAAAGTTCAGGGTTAAAAGTTCAGGGTTAAAATCTAATCATAACATACAGTAGCTTTGAACTTTGAACATCAAATATTGAACAAGGTTTCAGTTGTTATTCTCAACTACAATGGCGAAAAACTGCTGCCTCGGTTTTTACCTTCTGTTATTGAACATTCAAAAAATACGTCCGTCATCGTTGTCGATAACGCGTCTACCGATCAATCCTTAAAAATATTAGAATCTTTTCCATCCATATACGTAATCACACTCGATCAAAACTTTGGTTTTTGTGGTGGCTATAACCGCGCACTAAAGCAAGTAGCAGCACACTATTATGTACTCCTTAATTCCGATGTTGAAGTTACAGAGGGTTGGCTTGATCCTCTGGTGAGGTTACTGGATTCAAGTCCTTCTATCGCAGCTGTACAACCAAAAATTCTTTCATATCACCAAAAAGACTATTTTGAGTATGCGGGTGCCGGTGGTGGTTTTATTGATTCATTGGGTTATCCATTTTGTCGGGGCAGGCTATTTGATTTTATCGAAAAAGATAGTGGGCAATACAACGATACCCGCGAAATTTTCTGGGCAACCGGTGCCTGTATGATGATCAGGTCTAACGTATATCACGAGCTGAATGGATTAGATGAAGATTTCTTTGCTCACATGGAGGAAATTGATCTTTGTTGGAAAATCCAACGTACAGGACTACAGGTATTTTATTGTGGGTCGAGCCATGTGTATCACGTGGGTGCTGGTACGTTGTCAAGATCTAATCCAAGGAAGACTTATTTAAACTTTCGCAACGGACTGAGCCTTATTTTCAAACACTGGAGTAGGTCGGCCTTATTCCTTAAACTACCAATCAGGATATTCCTTGATTATGTAGCTGCCTTTAAATTCCTGATAACCGGAAATGCAGGCGATGCTGTGGCCGTCCTTCGGGCACATTATCATTTTGCTAAAGATTCAGGAAAGAACCAGAGAAAGAGAAAGCTTTTAAAGTCAAAATACCCTTTCGCAGCTAAAAACACCTATGATGGCCTGGTGCTCTGGGATTACTTTCTGCTTAAAAGGAAGAGAATTGACATCCGTTAGTAGTCCCAAATCGGGTTTCGTTTGCGCAAATACTTACGAATATTCATGATAAACGCTAGAGCAAGATAGATCAGAACGGGAGAACCAAACGTCAAAAAAGAGGCGTAAATAAAGAATAATCTAATGTTTGAGGTGGCAATACCAAGCTTTTCGCCCAAGTGTGCGCACACCCCAAAAGCATATCGCTCAAAGAAAAACTGAATTTTATCTACCATTTTGGCCATAATTTAAGGCCTTCTGCCTGCTGTGTAATGTAATTCAACGATGAAATAACGTATTCACAAATATAAGACTCACCTAAACCTTAACCGAGGGTCAAAATCTTTATTTTTTGACTATAATTGCAAAAAAAACGATATAACTGTAGTTTTGCCACTCGATTAAAAACAACCAAAATCTAAATCCAATGAGAAAATTAGTTTACGCATTCTTGATCGTAGGAGCCCTAAGTCTGGCCGGGTGTACCTTACCCCAGATGGTGAAAATGTCAAAAGAACAGAATTTGACAGTTACACCAAACCCCCTAGAACTTCACAAGGACACTGTAGCCTTTGATATGGCGGCCAACCTTCCGGTTAAAATGCTGAAAAAAGGTACTGTTTATACAGTAAACTCTTTCTACAAGTATGGCGAACAGGAAAAAGCTCTTGATCCAATCGCGTTCAAAGCGGAAGATTTTCCAAATGCCTCAACTGAACAGCCTTCTGTGACGAAGAGTTTTGCTTTTGCGTATGACCCAGCCATGAAATCTGGTGTGGTTGAAGTAGAAGGTGTTGCTTCTAAGGGCACAAAATCTAAAGTTTCCCCTCGCATGCAGGTTGCTACTGGTATTATCACCACATCGAAATTGGTGAAGCCTGTTTACTACGCATCCTTTGCAGATCACGGATACAACAACCAGGAAGAAATTACGCCTATCGTAATCCCTGATTTTATTTTCGAACAAGGAAGATCTGTTCTCAGACCTTCTGAGACCAAGAGCGATAAAGGAAAGCAACTAGATGCTTTCATTGCTTCTAAGAACGTAACAAAGACTGTCACGATCACAGGTACTCACTCACCTGAAGGTGCTGAGCGTATCAACAGCAAACTT
>JANNQJ010000154.1:0-2775 GCA_031400675.1 Cyclobacteriaceae bacterium | reverse complement strand
GTTGGTATATCAGCTTGTTACTATGTGTTGGCGGGCTTCTACAGAACAATTGGTTTGTATGAGCCTGCTATTTATCATTTAAAAAAATCAATTCGCTATATAGATAGTTCTGTAACATTGCAACAACCTTTTTCTCTAGGAGTTTATGAAGGTAAAGAAGGATGGATAAATAACACAGGGGCTTTGGCTGAATATTATTTGCTAAAAGGAGATTATGAAAAAGCAATAAACTATTCTTCCAAGGCGCTGGAAACGAATATATTTATCGATAAAAATTTTAAAAACCAGCGCTTTCGAACTGGAAGTGGATTTGTATTTAGTCTATGGGGAACAGCTAAAATCATGTCTAATCAATTGGATAGCTTAGAATCCTATTTCACTTTTCTTGACATTGTTGCTTCAGGCTATGAGGATAAAGTAATGATTGCTCAAACAAAAGCTTTGTATAAAATGCAATTGGGTTCTTTTTCTGAGGCTGATTCGCTGCTACAGTATTGCCGAAAATTAAACAAAGAATATTCAATGTCTTCAGGTACTTATTCTAATATAATTCAACCTGACTATTATTTGGCACTGTTGCGCATTAAACAACAAAGACTAGATGAAGCTGCTCCATTACTCTTAATTGATATTGATCGAGTTAAAACCAATCGGCCAAATATTTTGCGTGATTACAAATTATTGATAGACATATACCAGAAAATTGGTAAAACTGAAAAAGCTAATCAAGCCTTTCAAGCATATATCAGCTTGCAAGATAGTTTACAGGCAGACCAGGAGAAATACCAAACTATCAGTTTTGAAACAGAGCAAGTGATTGCAGACAATGAAATTGCCATTTCAAAATTAGAAGGTGAAAACAAACTTTCAGCCCAATCAAGAAATTTTACGATAGGCATTGCGACACTGCTATTAATTCTTGCTGGAAGTATTTACTATCGTTTTCAATCTAAAAAGAAAGCCAATAAAGTGTTGGAAAAAACTTTAACAGAACTCAAATCCACCCAATCCCAACTCATCCAATCAGAAAAAATGGCATCACTAGGAGAACTCACTGCCGGCATTGCACATGAAATTCAAAATCCGTTGAACTTTGTAAATAATTTTAGTGAAGTAAGCAGTGAGTTGATAAAGGAGATGGTTGATGAAGTTGATAAGGGAAATACAGAAGAAGTAAAAGCTATTGCCAATGATGTAGTTCAAAATCTTGAAAAAATAAATCATCATGGCAAGCGAGCTGCCGATATTGTAAAAGGAATGCTCCAACATTCACGCACCAGCACAGGCCAAAAAGAACCAACCGATATTAATGCATTAGCTGATGAATATCTGCGGTTGGCATATCATGGATTGAGAGCAAAAGACAAATCGTTCAATGCCACTATGAAAACTGATTTTGATGAAACGATTGGCAACATCAACATCATTCCGCAGGATATCGGAAGGGTGATTTTGAATTTGATTACGAATGCGTTTTATGTTGTAAATGAAAAAGCTACCCTTCGACAGGCTCAGGGTGACAGTCACTACGAACCAACCGTTTCAGTCAGCACAAAGAAAGAAGGCAACAAGGTTTTAATAAGTGTAAAAGACAACGGCAACGGGATTCCTCAAAAAATAGTTGAAAAAATCTTTCAGCCTTTCTTCACCACCAAACCAACTGGGCAAGGCACTGGATTAGGATTGAGTTTGAGTTATGATATTGTAAAAGCACATGGTGGTGAGTTGAAGGTAGAGACAAAAGAAGGGGAAGGGAGTGAGTTTGTTATTGAGTTGCCGATTGTCTGAATTCTATGGTAAAAGAGGGTTTTTCAATAAAATAAACTGATATTATTACTTCAATTATTAAATATATCGGATATTTATTACATGATTACTCGCTCATTATACCCCGATCTGCTCAATCATATTCCTGAAAAAGAGTGCACTATACTTATTGGTGCCCGGCAAACGGGCAAGTCAACACTATTAAAACAGCTGCAGGATGCCCTTCTAAAAAAGGGGGAAACGGTTGTTATGCTCAACCTCGAGCGAAAAGATATTCTACTCGAGCTTAATCAGAGCCCGGAAAACGTTCTCCGCTACTTTCCAGCAAAAGGAACAAGAAACTATCTGCTGGTAGACGAAGTACAGTACCTGCAAGACCCCACCAATTTCTTAAAGCTGCTATACGATGATCATGCGCCTAACCTCAAAATAATTGCCACCGGTAGTAGTGCCTTTTACATCGATCGGAATTTTAAAGACTCGCTGGCCGGAAGAAAAAAAATATTTGAGTTACCCACACTTGATTTTGAAGAATTTCTGCTCTTTAAAAATCACGAAACACTTTTAACTGAATATGAATCTTTAAAAAAAGGCACCAAACAAAAATCAACATCGGAACAACAACTATGGACAGCCTTAGATGAATACATCAACTATGGCGGCTATCCTGCTATTGTGCTCGAAAACAAGGTTGCCGGTAAAATTGAGCGCCTTCAGGAAATACGCGATTCGTTTGTCAAGAGAGATATTTTAGAAGCCGGCATTACCGATGAAACAAAGTTTTTCAGACTGCTGATTTTGTTGGCATCGCAAATCGGAAGTCTGGTAAACATCAATGAGTTGGCCAACACGTTAGGGCTTACGCATTCGGCCACCGAAAACTATTTATATGTGTTGCGCAAATGTTTTCACATTGAATTGGTGAAACCATTTTTCTCAAATGTGAGAAAGGAGCTCCTGTAAGGAAAAATGGGGAGGGAGCATGTGCTTAGCGCCAGAGATGGTCAT
>JANNQJ010000153.1:0-2534 GCA_031400675.1 Cyclobacteriaceae bacterium | reverse complement strand
GTAATAATTATGGCACGCAATTCAACATCACCTCTTTCAAATGAAACTAATACTCCGGTGTACGCTGAATTTTCCTTCTTCAATTTCATACTACCAGTAAATTCCTCTATCGGCAATTGAATGGTGAAATCCCATGAACCCTCAAT
Organism: Cyclobacteriaceae bacterium; assembly: GCA_031400675.1. Lineage (GTDB taxonomy): Bacteria > Bacteroidota > Bacteroidia > Cytophagales > Cyclobacteriaceae > UBA2336. Next base: position 2,388 of record JANNQJ010000153.1, on the reverse strand, counting down.
CGACTCGGAACCGCAGCCACTCATGCCAATGGTCAATGCTATGAGCAGCAAAAGCGGCAGATAGCTAGTTTTCATTTTAAACTTTTCAAGAAGGAGCAACTCCACAGGCTTACGAATCTATATTCTTATTGTAATGAGGAAACACTTAGGTTCTTATCGAGCCAATACTGATCATCTTTAAAAGAGTAAGGACTAGGGTTATAGTCTCCGACTACATCCACATCAGCTTTCTCTGGAACGTTGAGATCAAGACACCAGAAAACACTATTAACAATTAACCTTCTGGTTCCTTCGGTCAATAAATCTGTGGCTGCACCAATCGTTGATGTAAATGCCTTTCCTTTCTGCCCTCCTGGAATCTGATAACTTTTAATCCAGGCTACAGGCATCATTGGGTCGTTGCGATTCACGTTAACTTCCTTACCCTCTTTATCTTTTTCAATCTCGATACCTGCCACTTCATTGTCTGTGAATCGCATTCCAAATAAAGAGTCTTGGTCATTGTATTCGCCTGCCCGATTAGTTACCTGCCCTAGAACAATAGGTTGTGAATCACCTGGCAGCGGAAGTCTTACTCCATATACATCTGTTGAACCCCATATTTCGCCCTGTGCAATACCATTTAGAATAGGGTGTTTTTCCATCGCTGGAGCGGCAACACCTCTGGTGCTTTGGTGTTTATGGTTGCCGTGATGAGAAATCCATTTTTCTCCAAGCACCAATCGACCAAATCCATCTTTCCATTCGTCATCACCATTATAATAATTGCCGTAGTAGTTCCATTTAGATGCGGAATCAATCTTAGCAAAATTGAATGCATGAGTGGCAGTCCTCATACCTATTACCGGCTTGCCGCTCTTTAAGTAATCATCAATGAATTGCATTTGTTCTTCCGGCAACGCACGGAAACGTGTGAAGATCACCATGAGGTCAGCTGTCTTGAGACTTTCCAATCCCGGAATGTTTTGAACATGGTTAGGATTTATAATTCCTGGCTTCGCTGGATCCTGCGCAAACAATACGGTACAGTTAAATCCATGCTTTGCCGATAGAATCTTAGCCAATTGCGGAAGAGCCTCCTCTGATCTATATTCCTCATCACCTGACACCAATACAATATTGGGCATATCGGCTTTACCTTCAAATGTGAGCCATTGTTTTACGGATGGCACTTCAGCAACTTCAGGTTTTGTTTTACAACTGTAGCACCCAACAATGATGATGCAAGCAAATAGGTATTGGATAACTTTCATGCTTTTATAAATTGAATTGATGAACAAGTAAGTTAAAAAATATGGGCAAGGGAACATTGCTTATTTATTGATTAAGTTCAGATTGAAGCTTTAGGCGGTAAAATGGATATTGGAAGCACTACAAATGCAGCTTTTACTTACTAAAAAAACAAAAACTTATCTTTTAGTTAACACTGCATCCATCAGCACCCATGAATTGGGATCAAGCAGGATTTTTTCCGGTTCCGAATCAACTGAAAAGGTGAACACATTCAGTTTTTCATTGATCTGAATAGTTTTAACTAGTGGCTCAGACTCCTTTGAAGAATAGATAGCTACTTCAACTGGCATTTTAAAAATACTGCCATCAGTCTGGGTCTGTTTCAGTTGAAGAGATATTTCTTTTTTCTGCGCATTGTAGTGCCACGTTCCGTTAAGTGTTAACGTACCTGGCTTATAGAGCCACTGTTCAAAAAAATCTTTTAAATCCTTACCTGATGCCTCTTCCATTTCTCTTTTAAAATCGTTTGTTGTGGCATTTAGATTCTGATACTTTTTATAGTACGAATGAATTCCTTTCCGGAATGAAGATTCACCAACTACGCTTCTTAACATGTGCAAAACCCAACTCCCCTTCTGATAGGTTTGCGAACTAGTTACCTTGCTCATGTCGCTTAAATTGTCATGAATAATTCGGTAATCTGGATTCTTAGCATAAAAATCAGTCACGCGCTTTTTGCTCAAGGCTAATCCTTTCATAAAGGCATCATGACCATATTCGTGTTCAATAAAAAGAAGCGTAAAATACGTGGCGAAACCTTCGCTGAGCCAAACATCATCCCAGTCGTGTTCTGTTACTGCATTGCCAAACCATTGATGAGCTATTTCATGAATGACCACCTCACGCCATCGCTCATTTTTGTCTCCCACTACTGAGTTCTCGCTATATAAAATTGCAGATGCGGCTTCCATCCCACCGCTTACACTATTAGACTGAATGTTGGCTAGTTTTTCGTAGGAAAAAGGGCCAACGTAATCACTGTAGAATGCCAGCACTTTTTTGGTGGGTTCAGCAAAATCGTAAAACCCGGCATCACGATCTTGGTAATACACCCAGGTTTCAATTGATTTATTTTCAAATTGATCTACATTCTGA
>JANNQJ010000152.1:0-6374 GCA_031400675.1 Cyclobacteriaceae bacterium | reverse complement strand
CGACTTTTTTATGATACCATTAAAGGGGGAGACTATCGGGCACGCGAAGGGAATGTGCATCGACTTGCAGAAGTGAGCGTAAGCATCATTGACCAATGTGTGGCACAAGGTGTTCCGTTTGCAAGGGAGTATGGCGGTTTGTTAGCGAATCGTTCTTTTGGTGGTTCACAGGTATCACGCACATTTTATGCGCGTGGTCAAACCGGACAACAATTATTGTTAGGTGCGTACTCTTCACTGAATCGCCAGATCGCCAATGGAAAAGTAAAAATGTACAACCGTACGGAGATGCTTGATTTGGTGTTGGTTGATGGAAAAGCAAGAGGCATCATTACACGGGATTTAGTAACAGGAAAAATTGAATCCCATAGTGCACACGCAGTATTATTGTGTACGGGAGGGTATGGAAATGTTTTCTATCTCTCCACCAATGCAAAAGGATCAAATGCCACGGCAGCGTGGAGAGCGCATAAAAAAGGAGCGCTATTCGGCAATCCTTGTTTTACACAAATTCACCCAACTTGTATTCCGGTATCAGGCGATCATCAATCTAAGTTAACGTTGATGTCTGAGTCGTTGCGTAATGATGGACGCGTATGGGTTCCAAAAGTTGCAGTGAAAGGATTGAAGGCTAGTGATGCCGCAAAAATCGCGGAAGTGGATCGTGATTATTTTCTGGAAAGAAGATATCCTTCTTTCGGTAACCTGGTGCCGCGCGATGTGGCTTCGCGAAATGCAAAAAATGTGTGTGATGAAGGTCGTGGTGTAGGTGCAACCGGGTTGGCCGTGTTCCTTGATTTCGGAGACGCGATCCAGCGTGATGGAAGGAAAACGATTGAGGCTAAATATGGTAACCTGTTCGATATGTATAAGCAGATTACCGGTGACAATCCATATGAGATGCCGATGATGATTTATCCTGCGGTGCATTATACCATGGGCGGACTTTGGGTAGATTATAATTTGATGACATCCGTTCCTGGATTGTACGCACTGGGTGAGGCTAATTTCTCCGATCATGGAGCAAATCGTCTGGGTGCAAGTGCCCTGATGCAGGGTTTAGCGGATGGATATTTTGTCATACCCTATACAATTGGGGATTATCTCGCAGGAACATCCAATGAAAAAGTGAGTACGGACCGCCCTGAATTCAAAGACGCGATGCAGCAGGTTAGTGATCGAATTAATAAACTGCTCAGTATAAAAGGAAAGAAGACAGTAGACGAGTTTCATCGTGAACTTGGCCTTACCATGTGGGAATACTGCGGCATGTCTAGGAGTGAGGATGGACTGAAAAAGGCTAAGAAGAAAATACAAGATATTCGTTCAGAATTTTGGAGTAATGTAAACGTAATTGGTAGTGGCAATGAGCTGAACATGGAATTGGAGAAAGCAAACCGTGTGGCAGACTTCATAGAATTAGGTGAGTTGATGGTGGATGATGCACTTAACCGCTCAGAGAGTTGTGGTGGTCACTTCCGCGAAGAATCCGCTACGCCTGATGGTGAAGCATTGCGTAATGATGATGGGTTTGCATATGTATCAGCATGGCAATACAATGGTGAAAACCAGCCTGAAGTACTTCAAAAGGAAGAATTGAAGTTTGAAAATGTTAAGTTGACACAACGTAGCTATAAGTAATACTATGAAGATCAAGCTGAAGATCTGGAGACAGAAAAGTAAAGAAGATAAAGGCGGATTTAAGACCTATGATCACAGTCATGTGTCACCCGACATGTCTTTCCTTGAAATGTTGGATGTTCTCAATACGGAATTGATTAAAAAGAACGAAGAGCCTGTTCACTTCGATCACGACTGCCGTGAAGGAATTTGCGGTATGTGTAGTTTGTATATCAATGGTCGTCCGCATGGACCACAGCAAACCACTACGTGTCAATTGCACATGCGTTCTTTTAAAGATGGTGAAACCATAACGATTGAACCGTGGAGAGCAAAATCATTTCCAGTGATTAAGGATTTAGTGGTTGATCGTTCCTCATTTGAAAGAATTCAACAGGCCGGTGGATATGTTTCTGTAAACACTGGTGGAGTTCCTGATGCGAATGAGATTCCAATCCCTAAAAAAGTAGCCGATGAGGCGATGGATGCAGCACAGTGTATCGGATGTGGTGCCTGTGTGGCAGCATGTAAGAATGCTTCTGCGATGTTATTTGTGAGCGCGAAGGTTTCACAGTTTGCATTATTGCCTCAAGGTAAACCGGAACGCAAAGAGCGTGTTGAAAAGATGGTTGCTCAAATGGATGCCGAGGGCTTTGGAGCATGTACCAACACAAAAGCCTGCGAAGCAGAGTGCCCAAAAGCGATTAGCGTTACAAATATCGCCAGGATGAACCGCGAGTATTTCTCTTCGATGATGACATCTTATGAGATACAGACATCAGGTGGAGGAGATTAAATACTGATGAAGATATTTTCGGTAAAAAAGTGACCCCGAAATTTCGGGGTGTTATTTCAGTTATTACATTTCTCGTTTACGAGTCGAAAGAAGTCTTCAATCATATCCCAATCAAATAATTCCTTTAAGTTTGATTGAGAGAGTTCGTGACAAGTGGAAGCTAGTGTCCGTGAATACTCTTTGTATGAATCTTTGTTGACAGCTTTTACTGTATTCGCTTTCGTATCAAAGACCAGGTATTCTTTCTTCGTAATTTCAATTCCACCAAACACCTCAGAAACGGCTTCGCCTGCGTTCGCTGCATTTTCAATAGACTCGTTCAGGTTTTTACTATTCTCGAAACTTTTTTGAAGGGTTTTTTGCGCTGCCTGTTTAGCTAGGCTATCACCTACCTGATTAATAACACTGGTAAAAAATTCATTTTTCGTAGTTGAATATGGATTTCTGCTGAGCCGGTAACGGCCATCTACCATCCGCAGCAGAAAGCCGTCTGCATATCCGTCCCATACCTGCAGTTTGCTATTGACAGTTTGGCCAAACTCCGCAAGCTTTCCACTCCGAAAGACAGAGGCTACAGTTGTTCCTTCGGGAAGAAAGAGCACAGAGTAAATAAAGAAGTCATAATCACCAAGATCTTTATTTTGAGCCACTTTACCTTTTAACTGCACCCCGTTTGGCAGTAGAATGTAACCTTCCTGAAAATTCTTCTCAGCATTTTTAAAATTATTAGGATGTTTCTTTTCGTAAATATTTGGGTCGAGTTGGATTGATGCAACCTGACTTACTTCTACTTCCTTTTTATCTTCACCTGTATTTATTTTTACCCGAATTAACTTTTCATCCTTTTTGAAAAAAGTAAGCTTGCCTTTCAGGGTTGATCCATCGGTAAGTTTAAGAGAACCATTAAAATTTGTGCTACTATACGTTTTACCTATGAGATTTGGGTATTGAATTTTATCAAATTCGACAGGAACAACATCTCGAACAGTAATCTGAGAGTAACTGGCTGTAGCAATCAGCAAGCTTGATAAAAAGGTAAGGGCTTTCATTTCGGTAAGTTATTCTACAAGTTTAGTGACTGGAGTCTTTTCATTCACTCTTACAAATACTGATCTCATTTTTTCCAGCTAATCTTGCCCCGCGACTGCTCCCAATATTTCCACCCGCTAAAATGATATCGCGGTCAGGGCCAGAAGTAGCCAGGTGAATTTTTATACAGGCATTCAGTTCAATCAATTGTGAATAGTTTATAGGTGTCTCATCAGCCAACAAGGTAAAAGTTGTTTCACTTTTACCGGTACTTCCGGTTACTGGATTTAATAAAGCCGCGACCTCTGCTCCCGGAGCTGCAATATCTCCCAAGTGTAAATGAACAGGATGTTCAATATTTCCTTCCGTTCCAGTTAATTCAATTACAATTACAGCATTGCCATCTTTCTTCTCCTTGAAAGTTGCATTACCGCTGATCGGATAGACAGAACCCGACTGAAGTGAGTAGACTACTTCATTCCCGGTAAAATCATCAACTAAAGGTTCATTTTCCTGACAACTAACCGTTAGTAGGAATACAAACCCTGCAATAACTTTCTTCATAATATCATGTAATTTGATACTAAATTAGAAAAACCAGTTCACATTCTGTACTGCTTTTACATTAGATTTGTCATACGCTTCGAAAATTGGCACGGAAGTGGTATTTATTAAAACGCTTTAATCTTAATCTTATTTTGTGAATCGCATTTTTACAATTTCCTTACTAATCCTACTTGCTTGCAGCCCAAAGGTTCAACTGCCCGTTGATACAAAACCAGCATGGCTTTCGGCTAAACCATCACAACCGGGATATTATACTGGTATTGGTCACAGTACTAAAACCGGCAATAATAATTATGTGCAGGAAGCCAAGAAATCCGCTTTAGAAGACCTTGTTTCTGAGATAAAAGTAAATGTCTCAAGCTCTTCTGTACTCAGCACGTTTGAAGACAACAACGAGTTTCGTGAACAGTACGAGCAGATTATTAAAACCACCGCTGCCGATGAGATTGAGGAATTTGAGCAGGCGGGTGCATGGGAGGACGCTACGAATTATTGGGTTTACTACCGGTTATCCATTCAGCGTTACCGAGAAATTAAAGAAGAGCAGAAACGAAATGCAGTGATTTTGGCTACCGACTATCTTGAAAAAGCACAGAGAGCTGATGTTGAAGGTGAGCGATTACAGGCACTTGGCTTTTACTTCCAATCGTTCAGAAGCATGGAGAAATATTTAGGAGAAGCTATTGCTGTAACGGTAAATGGAAAAGATATTCTTTTAGTGAATGAGATATACGCTTCCATACAAACATTGCTGGATAAGATTAAATTGAAAGTTGAGCCAGCGGAAATTATGATTAATCGAAGGCTTAATGTGAACGCTCAAACCGTGAACGCAAAAGCAATTTATAAAGACGTAAATAAGCCTGCCGCGCTACTACCGTTAATAGCCTCGTTCGAGAAAGGAAAGGGTGACGTATTTCCTGACTATAAAACAAATGAAGAAGGTTTAGCAAAAATTCTGATTAACAAAATCACATCCCGTGAATTGGAACAAACCGTTGTAGTGAAATTGAATATTGACGCCATCAGTGGATCGGGAAACTCCCTCGTCTATAGTCTGATATCGAAACGACTGCAAGTACCCACATCACAGGTAGTACTAAAGGTACAGAGGCCGATTGCGTACATGACTTCCGATGAAAAAAGTTTAGGATTAAATAAGAATAATTTTCAAATTAGTAACCGGTTAAAAAACCTGTTGGCTAATTCAGGATTTGAATTCACCACCAAGCGCGAAGAAGCTGATTTATGGTTTGACGTATTGGCAGACTCGGAGAAGGGTTCGATTTCAGGCAGTATTTATATCACCTACCTGACAGGTGTGATCAAAGTAACGGCCTTGCGTGAGGGTAAAGAAATTTATGCAACTACACTCGATCGTGTGAAGGGATACGGTCTGGATTACGATAAATCTAGCCAGGATGCTTACAACAAAGCCCTTGAAATGCTTGAAAAGGAACGATTAAGCGAACTTTTGAATAATGTGCTTCAATAGTTTTTAAATCAGAGCAAAAAATTGGTCTTAAAATTGTAACAGTGTAACTTACTTAACCAAAATGATTTAAAATATGAAAAAATTGACGTACTCCTCTATCTTCCTATTTGCACTGGCCGGTGCTGTCATGATCGGCTGTAAAAAAACGGAGAAATTACCTAAAGGCGAAACTGAAGTGAACATTCCATGTTCCGGTTCAGATTATTTTACGAACAAATCTTTTTTTCGCGCCAATTCACTTGGAGAAAGTTCTGATCTCGTGGTATCGAAAAAGAAGGCAATGGATAATGCCCGTGCAGAATTGGCCGCTGCTATTGAGTCTACTGTGAAAACTGTTACAGATAATTATGTGAACTCACGCGAATTTAACAATAAAGAAGATTTAGAAGAGCGCTTTGAACAACTGAACAGAACGATTGTGAACCAAACATTGTCTGGAATTAAGATGATCTGTGAAAAGCAGGTTCAAACTGAGCAAAAGGGTTTCAGAACCTATGTGGCAATTGAACTTTCGGCCAGCGATATCGTGCAGCAGTATAATGAAAACCTCTCGAAGGACGAGCGTCTTAAAATCGACTACGATTATGAGAAGTTCAAAGAGACCTTTGATAAGGAAATGGATAAAATGAGTAACAATTAACCCTCTCGATAGAACTCTTGATCTAATAAAAAACATGCCCCAATTGGTGGGGCATGTTTTTTTTACGCGTAACAGTATTAATTGGTTAGTACAATCTTTTCAGAATTGCACCGTTTGAAGGTAGGATTTATGCACAATAAAAAAGGCAGTTGTGAGAACTGCCTTTCCATGTGTGGACCCGGAGGGACTCGAACCCCCAACCTTCTGATCCGTAGTCAGACGCTCTA
>JANNQJ010000151.1:0-5459 GCA_031400675.1 Cyclobacteriaceae bacterium | reverse complement strand
ATAATTTTGTCCATTGGCTGCATAACCGGATTTAAAATTTTCAAAGTCTCCAATCGCAACGGACTCACCGTGTGGGAATCGTACAAAAACCTCCACGGACCAATCGTCTGAGAATGTGTTCACCGGAAGTTGATTGATCTTTTTATACTCGTACCGATAATCATAAGCAAGTGCTGAAATATCAGAGAGTACAGCAGAACCTGTTGGGTACCCACCTGCCCCCTTTCCAATAAAAAGTTGCTTATCGGAGAATGCTCCTTGTACTTGCACTGCATTGTATTCAAAGCGAATTGAACTTAACAGGTTTTCCTTTTCAATAAATTGTGGGGCAACAAGTGCTAAAATTTTACCTGCTGATTTTATAGCCCGTGCAATTAATTTGATCGTATATCCTTTTTCCCGTGCAAACTTTAAATCGAGATCTGTGATTTTATCGATGCCAATGTTGATAATGTTTTCTGGCTTTACGAATACTCCAAAAGCATGAGCTATGGCTATTACGAGTTTGAATTTCGGATCAAATCCTAGCACGTCTAAAGCCGGATCGGATTCCGCAAATCCTAAATCCTGTGCTTGCTTTAATGCTTCCATGTATGATTTATTTTCTTCGAAGACCTTTGTGAGTATGTAATTGGTTGATCCGTTGAAAATCCCTTCAATGCCCGTCAGTAAGTCGTTGTCATAATATTCTTCCAGATTTCGGAGTATCGGGATACTTCCACACACTGCCCCTTCATACAATACTGACCGATCATATTGTTGTTGTAGAAAATGAATCTCTTCCAGGTTTTCAGCGAGCATTTTTTTATTGGCCGTAACAACATGTTTGCCGTTTTTCAATGCTGACTTGACAATTTGGAAAGCAACTTCTGCGTCATCAATTAATTCTACTACCACATCAATTTCAGGATCGTTGAGAATATCCTCCTTATGAAAGGTGAACAAATCATCCCGCAAGGGTCGTTTTTTGTCCCTATTTTTTACACATATTTTCTTGATTTCGGCCTTTAGTCCATTTGTTTCTTCCAGCACATGATAGAGCCCTTGCCCCACACAACCAAAGCCAAATAATCCCAGTTTTAATTTCTTTTTCATACTTATTTAAAATGCTTACAAATTTTTTTTATTTTTTTGGGGTGATAAACCAGTCTATACCGTGTTAAGTTTTATTTTTAGCAGACAACTTCTTGTTGCATTCTTTTAAAGTATTTTCGAATTACTTCGTTCAAGGATTCAAATTCAACAAGAAATCCATCGTGGCCATGCAGCGATGTAAGTACTTCCAGTCGCGATTGAGGAATGTTTCGATGCAAAAATTCAACTTCAGGCTGCGGAAACAATGCGTCACTTTCAATTGCCACTACCAATGTTTTTGCCCGGATGGATTGCAGCGCCTGCTCTATTGTCCCTCTTGATCGCCCAACGTTATGACTATCCATCATTTTACTGAGGAGGAAATATGTGTATGCATTAAATCGGCTAATCAGCTTCTCACCCTGATAACGCTGATATGTAGCCGCACGAAACGAATCGGTGGTTTCATTATCTTTTTCAGACTGCAAAGTTCCAAATGTGTCATACGTTCGGTATGAAAGCATGCCAATAGCGCGAGCTGCTTTCAAACCTTCTGTGCCTGATCGTTCATCATTCTCTTTCCACGTTGGATCTGCTTCAATGGCCAGTCGTTGTGCTTCATTGAAAGCAATCCCCCACGGTGAATGAACGGCATTGCAGGCAAGCGGAATAATATGATCGAACACATTCGGTTTTTGAATGGCCCACTCCAGTACTTGCTGCCCGCCCAATGAACCTCCAATCAGTGAATGGATTTTTTCAAATCCCAACGATTCACGCAACAGATCAAACGCACGAACTACATCGCGATTGGTGAGCGTTGGAAAAGAATGAAAATACGGTTTACCCGTTTTTGGATTGATCGAAAGTGGACCGGTTGATCCGTAGCAACCGCCTAACACATTAGCGCAAATGATCAGGTATTCTTTTGGATCAAATACACTGCCTGCTTTAAATAAATCGTTCCACCAGGAAGTAAAATCAGAGTTGCCCGTGAGTGCATGGCAGATCCACACTACATTCGAGCGTTCTGCGTTAAGCCGGCCATGCAATGTATATCGAAGTTGGAAACCTGGCAGTTGTCCGCCAAGTTCCAATTCGAATGGATGATTATAATGAAATGTTTGATCCGTTTTTGACATATTAGATTGCGGCTACTTCTTTTTCAAATACTTTATCGAATGCTTGCTGCAAATCCGATTTGATATCATCGATATGCTCCAGTCCAACAGATATTCTCAACAGTGTGGGTAGTACACCTGATGAAATTTGTTCTTCTTCCGATAACTGCTGATGCGTGGTGGCTGCTGGTTGTATGATCAGCGTTTTAGCATCGCCTACATTGGCCAGGTGACTGATTAGTTTCAAACTATCGATCAACTGTGAAGAATTTTCTTTCGTACCCTTCACGGTGAATGAGAGTACTGCACCAAAACCATTGCGCAAATATTTCTTCGCCAGTTTATGATACGTGCTGGTTTCAAGACCTGGATAATTTACACTTTCCACGTTTGGATTCTTCTCCAGCCATTGTGCCAGGATGAGTGCATTATCAACAGCGCGCTGAACCCTGAGGGATAAAGTTTCTAATCCCTGCAGGAATAAGAACGAATTAAACGGACTCAGTGCTGGACCGAAATCACGCAAACCTTCTACGCGTGCGCGGATGATGAAGGCAATGTTGGGCAATCCCAGCGGATTTCCTTCACCAAACACATCCCAGAACTTCAATCCATGATAACCTTCTGAAGGTTCTATGAACTGAGAGAATTTACCATTGCCCCAATTGTAATTACCTCCATCAATGATCAGACCACCAATCGAAGTGCCATGACCTCCAATCCATTTGGTGGCTGAGGCAACTACAACGTGAGCACCGTGTTCAAGTGGCCGGAAGAGGTACCCCCCAGCGCCAAATGTATTGTCTACAATCAAGGGCAGGTCATATTTTTTGGCCAGCGCAGCAATCGCTTCAAAGTCTGGAATATTAAACCCCGGATTGCCAATTGTTTCGAGGTAAAGTGCTTTTGTGTTTTTGTCGATTAGTTTCTCAAATGCTTCCGGTTTGTCGCCTTCAGCGAAACGCACATCAACACCTAATCTCTTGAAGGCAACTTTAAATTGATTGTAGGTTCCTCCGTACAAAAATGAAGTAGAAACAAAATTGTCACCTGCTTGAAGAATATTGTTGAGTGCGATGAACTGTGCCGCCTGGCCCGAGCCAACGGCCAACGCAGCTACGCCTCCTTCCAACGCTGCAATTCTTTTCTCCAGCACATCGGTAGTGGGGTTCATGATGCGCGTGTAGATGTTGCCGAATTCCTTTAGCGCAAAGAGATTGGCTCCGTGTTCGGCATTTTTAAACACGTATGACGTAGTTTGATAAATCGGTACTGCGCGTGAACCGGTTGTAGGATCAGCCTCTTGTCCCGCATGAAGCTGAAGAGTTTCAAAACGTAAATTTGACATAGTTGTAAATCTTTAAATATTGAATAATAATTTTTGCATTTTTTGAGGGAACATAGCTGTAATCACACCTGTCACCTGGCAGACCGTAGGCTAGTGTGGTGCTGGAAGCGCTTCGCTATCGATTAGCAGCAACGGCTTGTACAACAACACATGTTGTTGCACTGCATGCAAATAATAATGGATTGTATCGTGTCGAGAAAAGACGACAGCAAGCGATCAAAGCTTGTGGTGCTGGTGTTTTGAACGTTAAACGATTTCATTTTGCAATCGGTTTATAGCTCCACACGACCCTCGTGTGGCAGGATTTAGCACCTTTTCCTCCAACAAGGAGGGGGTTGCTAGCACGTCTTCGAGCCTGTTCTCTCAGCGCTTCTGTATAAATCGATTTGGCGAATTGCCTTCTCGACTATGATGAGACAAACGTATACCCCACCGACAAGGTTTGCAAGTGTTTGAAAAAGAATTTGTAAAAAACTTTTTTACTTACGGTTGTTAGTTTGTGATTTCTTCAACAAAACAATCTGTCCCGTGTGGTAGAGATCATGATGAATGATACCGTGAAGCATGGTATAAAACTTGAATTTTCGATTGGGAACTACTTCTTGCAGACGTTCATCAGGCGTATCTTCTAATGCCTTTATCAGGTCGTGCTGACTTTGTTCTAAGTTGGCCAGTGCGAGACTCCAGTCGGTTTCTTTGGGGAAATTTTGTTCATCGGATAGTTCGAATGAGTCATTTCTTCTTAATTTTTCCTTCACATAATTTCTCCAGGCAGTCATGTGAGTCACCAGTTCAATGATGTTGTGGCTGTCGGCAACGCGTGTGTAAACTACTTCTGTTGAAATCCCTTCCAATACTTCTTTCACAGATGGGCCATGCCATGCATCTTTTTCGTACGTATGCTTGAGCGTATCAATGATCTTTTGAACTTCCATTTTCATCAAATTTAAGTGAGCATCCCGCCATCCACCTGAATAACTTGCCCTGTGATGTATGAGGATAAATCGGAGCCAAGAAAAACACAAGCATCTGCCACATCTTCAGGTCTTCCTCCACGTTTCAATGGAATAGCATCACGCCAGCCCTGTACTGTTTTAGGATCCAGTACGCCTGTCATTTCTGTTTCAATGAAACCAGGAGCAATTGCATTCGAGCGAATACCGCGTGAACCGAGTTCAAGTGCAACGGATTTTGTAAATCCGATGATCCCAGCCTTTGAAGCAGAATAGTTAGCCTGTCCTGCATTTCCTTTCAAACCCACAACCGAAGTCATGTTAATGATGGAACCACTTTTTTGTTTCATCATCGGTTTGGTGGCAGCCTTCACGGTATTGAAACACGATTTTAAATTGACGTTGATCACTTTATCCCAGGCTTCTTCGTTCATGCGCAACAACAAATTATCCATCGTAATGCCTGCATTGTTCACCAGGATATCCAATGAACCGAAATCAGTAACTACATCGTTAATCAATTTATCTGCTTGTACAAAGTCAGATGCATCAGAACGGTAGCCCTTTGCTTTCACACCTTTCGAGGTGAGTTCAGCCTCTAATGCCTGACCTTGTTCCACGCTCGATAAATAGGTGAATGCAACATTTGCTCCGTGTTCCGCAAATTTCAGTGCAATCGATCTGCCGATGCCTTTGGAAGCTCCTGTAACAAGAGCATTTTTTCCCTGTAGTAATTTCATTTTTTAGTCGTTTTTAGAGCGCAATGCCTAAAAATAGGCATTTATCTGCATTCTTGTCAGCCTCATTTCTTAGGCAATTCCCTTATATTTGGCGGCATTTAAAATTAAAAATTCACGCTATGTCAAAGTATGATTTGATCGTTATTGGAAGCGGCCCTGGCGGATATGTAGCTGCTATCCGCGCTTCTCAGTTGGGAATGAAAGTAGGAGTAGTAGAGAAGAC
>JANNQJ010000150.1:0-7875 GCA_031400675.1 Cyclobacteriaceae bacterium | reverse complement strand
AGCAGGAGAGTATAAAATTCCACCTATCGATTTAGTAATAGTTGACCTGTATCCATTTGAAGAGACCGTTGCGAAAGGCGGAAGTGAAGAAGATAATATTGAGAAGATAGACATTGGAGGCATATCCCTGATCCGCGGAGCTGCAAAGAATTTTAAGGATGTCATTATTGTCTCTTCACGCAGTCAGTATGGAGAGCTGCAGCAATTGTTGGAGGGAAAAAAATGCGCAACGGATTTATCCGATCGTAAACACTTTGCTGCGATGGCCTTTGATTTAACCTCGCATTACGATTCGGCAATTTTCAATTATTTTAATCAAGATAGAAGCATTTCTTCTTTCAAAAAAAGTTTTCAAGCAGGACAAACCCTTCGTTACGGAGAGAACCCACATCAGCAGGGAACATTTTTCGGAAATCTGGATGACATCTTTGAACAGCTCAATGGCAAAGAACTTTCCTACAACAATTTAGTCGATGTGGATGCTGCCGTGAATCTTGTGCAGGAGTTCAGTGACGATACTGCCTTTGTCATCATTAAACATACCAATGCCTGTGGAGTGGCAACAGGTAGTTCTGTGAAGGAAGCATACCTTAAAGCTTTTCAGGCAGATACGGTTTCGGCTTTTGGGGGAGTGCTGGCTACGAATAAGAAGATCGACATGGCTTCGGCTGAAGAAATCAATAAACTGTTTTTTGAAATTCTGATTGCTCCAGAATATGATGCCGAGGCTCTCGAGGCATTGAAATCGAAAAAGAACCGGATGATCCTCCATCAGAAAAGTCAACTAAAGGAAAAACGTCAATTCAAGAGTTTGCTGAATGGTGTGATTGAACAAGACCTTGACCTGAAGACCGATTCAAAGGAAGATCTGAAAGTAGTGACAAAGCGTTTACCTCAAGATTCAGAGATTAATGCGTTGTTGTTTGCCAGTAAAATAGCGAAGCATACGAAGTCCAATACGATTGTATTGGCAGTGGAAGGTCAGCTGTTGGCCAGTGGTGTTGGTCAAACTTCAAGGGTAGATGCACTGAAGCAAGCGATAGAAAAAGCTAAGAGTTTCGGATTTTCCTTACACGGTGCCGTGATGGCCTCCGATGCCTTCTTCCCTTTTGCCGATTGCGTTGAGATTGCGCATCAACAAGGTATTGAGGCGGTGATTCAGCCTGGAGGCTCGGTGCGCGATCAGGACTCGATCAACTTCTGCGACCAGCATAATATGGCCATGGTCACTACCGGCATCAGGCACTTCAAGCATTGATCGGCTAAAAAAGTAAAATCATGGCAAAATATTACAGTATTGGCCGTTGCAATCAATATTTATGTAAATTCACCCCTCAATAAAACTAACTTTTTTCTAACCGTATTCGATGGGCTTTTTTGACTTCTTCACTAGTGACATTGCTATAGATCTTGGCACCGCAAACACACTGATTATTTACAAAGACAAAATCGTGGTGGATCAACCCTCCATCATCGCGATTGACAAAATAGCCAACAAGGTATTGGCCATTGGGCACGCGGCCATGCAGATGCATGAAAAAACGCATGATCATATTAAGACAATCCGTCCCCTAAAGGAAGGAGTGATTGCCGACTTTCAGGCAGCCGAGTTGATGATCCGCGGGTTGATCAAAATGATTGATACTGGTAAGCGTTTGTTTCCACCATCATACCGCATGGTTATTTGTATTCCTTCCGGCATTACAGAAGTGGAGAAGCGTGCTGTTCGCGACTCTGCAGAACATGCGGGGGCAAAAGAAGTGTATATGATCTTCGAACCAATTGCAGCAGCTATTGGAACGGGTATTGATATTGAACAACCCATCGGTAACATGGTGGTAGATATTGGTGGAGGTACCACTGATATTGCCGTGATCGCGCTTTCGGGTATTGTTTGTGATCAGTCGATTCGTGTTGCGGGCGACACATTTAACCGCGATATTCTCGATTACATGAGACGCCAGCATAATTTATTGATTGGTGAACGTTCAGCTGAGCGTGTGAAAATTGAAGCAGGTTCTGCATTAACCGAATTAGATGACGGCCCCGATGATTATGAAATCCGTGGTCGTGATTTGATGACTGGCATACCTAAGACCATTAAAGTTTCTTACTCTGAAATAGCCTTCGCGCTCGATAAGTCAGTATCGAAACTGGAAGAGGCAGTATTGAAAGCATTGGAAACATCTCCTCCGGAACTTTCGGCCGATATTTATGAAAGAGGCATTTACCTAACCGGTGGAGGTGCCTTGCTTCGTGGCCTGGATAAACGCCTGGCACTGAAAACCAAATTACCGATCCACGTGGCAGAAGATCCACTTCGTGCTGTGGTAAGAGGTACCGGTGCTGCGCTAAAAAATCTTCATCATTACAGGAGTGTGCTGATGACGTGATTGCATGGAGCGGATAGTTTTATTTTTTTATCAAAACCGCGCATTTTTTACATTTCTTGTGCTTGAATTTTTCTGTAGCTGGCTTATTATTGAGAATAACCAGTACCAGGGAGCACATTTTTTCAATTCATCCAACAGCTTTGTAGCCAACCTCAACGGTTTTTCACAAGAATTACGTGAGTATTTCTCATTACGTGAAGTGAATAGCGTACTAGCGGAAGAAAATACAACTCTGCGAAAAAAACTGGAGCAAAGTAATCAAAGTGTGCAGTCGTCACTGCAAGATTCTTCCATCATTAAACGATTTGATTTTGTAACGGCAAAAGTGGTAAACAATTCCGTATCCAGATTTACCAATTTCATTACCATCAACAAAGGAAAGGATGCTGGTATAGAACCCGGCATGGCTGTGATTAGTCCGCAAGGAGTAGTGGGTAAGGTAAAAATGACATCTACACATTTCAGTGTAGTCACGTCTGTACTCAATATTGACTTGATGATTTCAGGCGTGATGAAGAGGACCGGATACTTTGGTACGATTCAATGGGATGGAGGCAATCCGGAATACATTAATTTCAATTTCATCCCCAGGCATGTACAACCTGTGAAGGGTGATACCATTATTACTTCGGGGTATAGCGGCATTTTTCCGGAAGGAATTTTGATTGGAACCATTGCAGAAAGGAATATTAATGAAGGAGCACCCTTTTATGATTTGAAAGTAAAGTTGGCCCATGACTTTCGGAAATTATCGTATGTGGCCGTTGTCAAAAGCAATTTACTTCATGAGTTGGATTCATTGGAACAACGTATTCCCGACATGCAGCGATGACCCGATCGAACATCATACAGGCAATATCATTTTTTCTATACTTATTTTTTCAGGTATTGATACTCAAGAACTCTGTGCTCTTTCACACGGCCTTCTGTTTTCTGTATATAGCCTATCTCTTGTTATTGCCCGTTGAAGCGAACCCCTTGTTTTTGATGCTGGTGGGGTTTGTAATGGGGTTTTTTATTGACATGTTTTATGACAGTCTTGGTTTACACGCCTTGTCTTGTGTATTCATTATGTATATAAGAAATTTTTGGCTTGCGCGGTTGACCCCTCAGGGCGGTTATGACAACAGTGCAATTCCCGGTATTGCGGCTTCCGGATTGCAATGGTTTTTGGTGTATGCTGTGCCGCTTATTTTTCTGCATCATGCTGTATTGTTTTTTACAGAAGTGGGTGGGTTTCAATACTTCGGATTTACAATTATGAAGGTTTTGTGTAGCACCGTATACACAACTATTGTTATCTTGATCGTTCAATACCTGTTCCCGGGTGGAAAGCGACTATGAATGAGGGCCGGAAAGAAATAATACAGATCATTTTTCTATTCTTCGGAATTCTATTCCTGATCAAACTTTTTTTTGTTCAGGTTTTAGATGAACGATACGCCCAACTGGCTAACAGCAATGCAATTTTAAAAGAGACGGAATATCCTTTCCGGGGGTTGATTTCTGATCGAAATGGAAAGTTGCTGGTGTACAATTCTCCTGAGTACGACTTGCAGATTATTAAGAAGGAGCTTGTGAATTTTGATTCAGCGAAGTTTTGTGAAGTTTTTGATATGACTCGTGAGGAGCTTCGATTGAAATTTAAAGAACTGAGGGCACGCAAGGAATACTCTTCCGTAAAACCAACGGTGTTTCTTCGTCAACTCTCGAATTATGATTTTGCGAAAATACAGGAGCACATTGATGAGTTCACCGGGTTTTACATTCAGCCTCGAACAACGCGTGCATATACCACCAAAGCATTAGCGAATACGGTAGGATACGTGAGCGAAATTTCAAAGTCACAATTAGAAAGAGATACTACCAAAATTTACAGACAGCGTGATTACCTCGGACAAAGCGGTATTGAAGCCTACTATGAAAATGTTTTGAGTGGTAAGCGTGGCATCCGTTTTAAACTTCGCAACGTAGATGGCGTGGAGAAAGGCTCGCTAGATGAAGGTAAGTATGACACGCTTTCTGTACCAGGAAAAAATATTATCACCACCATCGACATTGATCTTCAACAATATGGTGAGTCTTTATTTAGTGGAAAAGTAGGAAGTGTGGTTGCGATTGAACCTACCACTGGCGAAATACTAGCTATGGTTTCGGGCCCTTCATATGATCCGACCTTACTGACAGGAAGAAAATTCAGTTCAAATTTTATGTTGGTGAGCAGCGATACAACGAAGCCTTTGTTCACGCGCCCACTCATGGCCATGTATCCGCCTGGTTCAATTTTTAAAATTGTACAAACCCTGATCGGACTGCAGGAGGGTGTATTTAATTTTGACACCCGCTTTAAGTGTGATAAAACGATCGTGGATTGTCACAATCATCCCAATCCGGCTGATTTGCACGGTGCGATTCAGTATTCCTGCAACCCTTACTTTCAGCAAGCATTCAGAAGAATAATCAATCAAAATAAATCTCCGAATACCTACAAAGATTCACAGATCGGACTGGATAACTGGCATGACTATGTAAAACGATTTGGATTGGGTTCGCCATTGGGTGTTGATTTGCCCAGCGAAAAAGGAGGACAGATGCCCACCAGTAAATTGTATGACAGAATTTATGGAGAAGGCCGTTGGAAATATTCTACTATTTACTCCTTGTCTATTGGGCAAGGTGAAATGTTAATTACTCCAGTGCAGATGGCAAACATGGCTGTGATTATGGCGAATAAAGGATATTATTATACACCACATTTGGTGAAAAGCATTGAAGGTGATAAAATACCGAATCGATTTACTACAAAAAATGAGACCGGTATTGATACCACCTATTTCAGTTTTGTTCGTGATGCCATGAGCGATGCGATTTATGGAACAGCACCAAGGGCCTTTATTCCAGGTATAAACCTTTGTGGTAAGACAGGCACCGCACAAAACCCACAAGGAGAAGACCACTCGGTGTTCATGGCGTTTGCGCCAAAGGAGAATCCCAGAATTGCCATTGCTGTGTATGTAGAAAATGCGGGGTGGGGTGGTCGTGCAGCGGCATCCATTGCCAGTTTAATGATTGAAAAATATTTGACAGGTGAAATAAAACGGAAGTCGTTGGAGGATTATGTGATGATAGGTGACTTTGCCGATAAAGTAAGGACTACAAAAAAATCACCAAAGGTTGATTCTCTCAATATTTTAGAGTGAGAAATGATATAAACATATCGAACAAAATGGATTGGATCACGGTGGTGATCTATTTGTCCATTATGCTGATGGGATGGCTCAACATTTATGCAGCCGTATACGATCCGGAAGCAAACAATTCTCTTTTTCACTTTACTTCTGATTTTGGACAAATGCCATTACAGATGAAGCAGTTCATGTTTATGGTGGCTTCGTTTCTCATCATCCTTACAATCCTCATTGTGGACATGCGTTTTTATGAAACGTTTGCGTACATCATTTTTGGCGTGACTATGTTCCTGCTTTTGCTGGTGCCTTTCATTGGAAAAGAAGTAGGAGGAAACAGAGCTTGGCTGGGAATTGGATCGTTTGGTGTTCAACCTTCTGAGTTTGCCAAGTTTGTTACAGCATTGGCTGTGGCGAAATTTATTGGATCAATTGGATTCAGAATGGATAATCTGCGCAATCAGGCAATCCTTTTCATGATGATTGGTATACCGATGTCGCTGATCTTATTACAGAAAGATACCGGAACTGCTTTGGTGTTCACTGTTTTTGCATTGGTTTTCTTTCGCGAAGGAATGTCTCCTTTTTTAATTATTGCAGGTGTGGCCAGTGCTTTCATTTTTGTACTGGCATTGCTGGTTGAAAATGAAATTTATTTATATGTGGGTGTTGGAGTTATTCTGCTCATCGCCATTTTCGCTGGCAAGAAAAAATTTAAGCGAATAGCCATTCTTACAGCCGGTGCAATCGTGATTATCGGAGTGATCGGAAGCGTGGATTATGTGATTACGGATGTCTTAAAGCCTCATCAGCAAAATCGCATCAAAGCACTTATCAACCCTGATTCTGACCCGCTAGGTTATGGTTGGAACGTTACACAATCAAAAATTGCCATTGGAAGCGGAGGCTTTTTAGGGAAGGGATTTCTAAAAGGCACTCAAACCAAGTTTGATTTTGTTCCTGAGCAAAGCACCGACTTTATTTTTTGCACTATTGGTGAAGAGCAGGGTTGGGTAGGCAGTGTGGTAGTGGTCACTCTTTTTGTGGCCTTGTTGTTACGTGTTACATTTTTAGCCGAGCGACAGAAAAACCGATTTGCGCGTGCATATGGATACTCGGTAGCGTGTATTTTCTTTTTTCACTTTGCCGTGAACATTGGTATGACGGTGGGCTTGTTCCCTGTAATTGGAATACCACTTCCGTTCTTTAGCTACGGAGGTTCTTCGTTATGGGGCTTTACAATTCTGCTCTTTATTCTGTTAAAGCTGGATGCACACCGTGGGCAGGTGCTTGAAAGACTTTGATTCGTTGATTAGATGATTCGTTAATTGGTCACTTATAATTGACAAAAAAATTTATCAACGAATTAACTAATTATCGAATTAACTGAATCTTTTCTCTACCATCTCCATAAACTCATGAAATTCTTCACTCTCTTTATCCCAGTCGCGATACATTTTTTCAAGGTATTGCAGCGCTGAGGTAATATCCTGTTGCAGATCGAGCTCATCAATGGTTCTGCTAAACGATTCAAAGTCACCACCGAAAAGCACTTTGGTGAACATGAATTTTTGATTAATGGTTAGGCGTTCCTTAATGCGTTGAATTTTCTGAAAATTTTCTACAACAACTGCTTTCTGCGAAACACCGGCAGCATCACTTAATGTTGATTTTTGAACAATTTTTTCCTGAACTGCCTTCGTAGGCTCTATTGTCTTTTTAAAATAAAATTTTTCGGGAGTTAAGATTTCAATGCTGGAGAATTTTTGAATGTACTCATCTACATCTTCAGGAGAAAAATTAACTTCTTCCAATATTTGATCGAGAACAGCGAAAGCTTCATTGCCGGTTATCTCCTTCACCTTTTTTTCCTCCAACCTTTCTAGAAGCTTTTCCAAGGGCGCCTTGTTAAGTTTGAGGTATTTAAGGTCCTCACGAAAAGCAGCAACATCCAACTTATTATTTGACCCTGAGATAATGATTGAAAAATAGTCGTATGGATCCAGCACCAATAAAACAGTCTGGCTAACTGCTTTTTTAAGCAGAGGAGCAAAGTGTTGCCGGGAAATGGAAATGTTTTTAGAAAGCACGCCCATGAAATTATCGAGTGCTTCTTTTACATCGGCATGTTCGTAATCAAAGTATGGGCTTTTTAGTTTTTTAAGTTCTTCCTTCCACGCCTTAAAAAGTTCGCGTACAATGAACAAGTTAATTTGTTGCACATCGCATAGGGTTAGAATTTCCTTTCCATCAATTTTTTGTTTCTCAACAAAAGCTTTTTTTAATATCTTTTCGGC
>JANNQJ010000149.1:0-2518 GCA_031400675.1 Cyclobacteriaceae bacterium | reverse complement strand
GATTGTTTCGTATGCAACAGCCGTAGAGGCGTTTCACAATTTCTCCCTTTTACATGACGACATTATGGATAATGCTCCGTTAAGAAGGGGCAAAGCCACCGTGCATGAAAAGTGGAATGTGAACACCGCTATCCTTTCTGGTGATGTAATGCTTGTCAGGGTCTACGACTTGTTTCTAACATTGGAAGAAAAAAAATTGAAAGCAGTTTTAAAAATTTTCAACACTTGTGCGGCTGAGGTATGCGAAGGACAGCAATGGGATATGGAGTTTGAAACAAAATCAAAAGTATCGGAAGCTCAATACATCGATATGATACGGTTAAAGACTGCCGTGCTTCTTGGGTTTAGTTTAGAGCTAGGCGCACTATTGGCTGATGCGCCAGAAGAAGAACGCAATGCACTCAAAGAATTCGGTGTGAACATTGGTATCGGCTTTCAACTCAAAGATGATCTGCTTGATGTGTATGCCGACAAAAAGAAATTTGGCAAACAGGTAGGCGGAGATATCCTTGCTAACAAAAAAACTTTTCTTTTGATCAAGACCCTGGAGAAGTCAAAGGGAAAAACAAAACAGGAATTGATTAAATTGCTCTCAGCCAAAAAAATCAATAAGCAACAGAAAGTAAATGCAATGACTGCGATTTATGATTCACTAGGCATTCCCCAATTGGCCGAGAAAAAGATAGAAGACTATTTTTCGAAAGGATTTTCTTATCTGGATAAAATAAAACCAAGTGAAAGCAAGGAACAACTGATTGCCTTTACGCGAGACTTAATTACGCGTCAATCGTAAATCTATTTTCGTTTGTGTAAAACCAGGTTTCCGCCATTCCCTTTTACGGTTTCACCTAATGTAAAAAATCCTGACCCATCCCGTTTCCAGGCAATGGCCTCATCTTGTGGTCCATTTCTGTAGGGCAACCGTGTTGGCTTTTTACTAAGTAATTCACCAATTGATTCCGTACTGTCTCTTTTCCAATAATAAATTCTATCATAGTCCTTCAATAGGAATTCCATACCGCTTGCAGAAATGTCAGCTGCATTTATATTATGTAATGGCAGTATGGCAATGCGGTGTGCCAACAGCGTGTCTTGTTTATCCTTATTGTCAATCCGATACACCCTAACAGAATCCTCACGCTTCGAAATCAATATCATATCATTAGAAAGTGGATCAATCGCTAATGCTTCCGAGTCCCTAACTCCATCAGAAAGTTTTACGATCAAGGTATCGTAATCAGATATTATTAACTCGGTCTGACCAGCGAATACCGGTTCCTCAAATCGGTAAATTAATTTTACAGGATATTCTGCCCGGTTGTCACCAATATCGCCAACATAAACATAGGTAACTCCCTGCTTTGGCCCGGCTCCAATAGCAATGTCCTCCCAATCGCGATTTTTAATATTTCTAAACTTACAAGTCAACGTGATTTCAGCATTGCTGTCGATCAGAAATACTTCTGCCGGATTGCCACTGTCATTGTGCGACCAATAATGATCCAAATTATTTACACTAGCCACTAAGCCCGATGCCTCCTCCAGCCGCTTTCCTACTTTGCCAAGCGTTTCACCTTCCGTGAATAAGTCATCACGAATTTCAACCTTTTGACTTGGCCTGCCGCAGGCTAAAAATAGTATGAAGCCGACAAAAAATATTCTATTCATCTTTCGCTGAAATGGAAATATGCATTGAAAACGCAAAATGATTTTTATTGTTGTGCCTGATCCAGAGTTAAGCCGGCCTCTTTCCATGCACCAAGGCCGCCTTCCAATTCATATACATTTTTATAACCCTTACCGCGAAGAATGGCAGCGGCTTTGGCACTTCTTTTACCCGAAGCACAATAAACAAAGAGTGGTTTTTGTTCAAGATCATCAAGCTTGGTTTCAAAGCTGTCATCGAATACAATACTTTGCGAATTTTCAAGGCGCTCAACGGCTATTTCTTCAGGTCTGCGAACATCCAAAAGGATAGCTTCAGGCGTATCTTTTAGTTTCGATTGAAATTCTGTTGGTGATAAAACAACTTGTTCTGTTCCTGATGAGCAAGCCAACAATGCGCTGAAAACAAAAAGATACCTTTTCATAATCTTGAGTTAATGTACAAAGATACGACATTAAGATTTTGATGCATTAACTGAGTCACGTTTCCAGCTATATTTTCACTCACTTCTCAGCTCGACCGCTATCGCTCGCTCGCTCGCGACAGCAAGCAGCACATCCTGGCGGTCGAGCAGCGCGAGCGGGAACGAACGGGAATTCCCTCGCTCAAGATTCGCTACAACCGGGTGTTCGGTTACTACTTGGAGATCACCCATTCGAACTCCGGGCGGGTGCCTCCGGACTACATCCGCAAACAGACGTTGGTCAACGCCGAGCGCTACATCACGCCGGAGATCAAAGAGCTGGAAGAGCAGATCCTCTCTGCCGACGAGCGGCGGATCGCGCTCGAACAGGAGCACTTTCGCGCGCTCCTCGCATTGATCGCAGCGTCCGACGAGGGGCTGTCGCAGCT
>JANNQJ010000148.1:0-8310 GCA_031400675.1 Cyclobacteriaceae bacterium | reverse complement strand
CATAGGCGGTGGACATAAGCAAAAGATTCGTATCATCGATTTCAAACGTGATAAGACAGGCGTGCCTGCAACCGTGAAGACGATCGAGTATGATCCAACACGTTCGGCTCGTATTGCGCTGTTGTATTATGCCGATGGTGTAAAGACATACATTATTGCGCCTGCAGGAATAGTAGTGGGTCAGCAAGTTGCCAATGGTGCTGATGTAGCGCCAGAAGTTGGTAATGCACTGCCG
The DNA here is from genome assembly GCA_031400675.1 of Cyclobacteriaceae bacterium. Taxonomy (GTDB): domain Bacteria; phylum Bacteroidota; class Bacteroidia; order Cytophagales; family Cyclobacteriaceae; genus UBA2336. Next base: position 8,075 of record JANNQJ010000148.1, on the reverse strand, counting down.
CTTTCTAAAATTCCGTTGGGTACTATTGTTCACAACGTTGAAATGAAACCCGGTAAAGGTGGCGCAATTGCCCGCAGTGCCGGTTCATTTGTTCAGTTGTTGGCACGTGAAAACGGAATGGCAACCTTGAAAATGCCTTCAGGCGAAATGCGTAATGTGTTAGATCGTTGCATGGCTACAGTAGGAACTGTTTCGAATGCCGATCACATGAACGAGAGTCTTGGTAAAGCAGGTCGTAACCGTTGGAAGGGTATCCGTCCACGTACACGTCCGGTTGCCATGAACCCTGTAGATCACCCGATGGGTGGTGGTGAAGGACGTGCTTCCGGTGGTCATCCAAGATCACGTAACGGACTACTCTCTAAGGGTAAGAAAACACGTCACCCTAAGAAATACTCAGATGATTTAATTATATCCAGAAGGAAGAAATAATGGGACGCTCGATAAAAAAAGGACCGTATTGCGACTCAAGACTTACTAAGAAAGTAGAAGTCGCTGAGAAGTCTGGCAAAAAATCAGTGATCAAGACCTGGTCAAGAAGATCAACAATTATCCCTGAAATGATCGGCCACACTTTCGCAGTACACAATGGAAATAAATTTATTCCAGTATATGTGACAGAGAATATGGTGGGTCATAAGTTAGGTGAATTTGCACCTACCCGCACATTTAAAGGTCACTCAGGTAACAGAAAGGATTAAGCATGGAAGCTATCGCTAAAAAAACAAAAAAATCAGTTCTCAAAAGAGAGAAGCGCGATGCAAGAAAAGAGGCTGCTAAAACCGGTCCTGTAACGGCTCGGTTGGTGAATGTGCCCACTTCTCCTCGTAAGATGAGACTTGTTGCGGATTTAATTCGTGGTGTTCGGGTGAACCAGGCATTGAGCATACTTAAGTATGAGCCTAAAGTTGGAGCTGCTAAATTAGAGAAATTGCTCCTTTCTGCGATCTCGAACTGGGAAGCAAAGAACAAAGAAGAAAAGCTTGAAGAAGCCGACCTTTTTATAAAAGAGATTTTTGTTGACAGTGGTCGTATGCTGAAAAGATTAAGACCAGCACCGCAAGGCCGCGCGCATCGTATTCGCAAGCGCTCAAACCACGTAACACTGATCGTTGATAGCTTGAAAAAAGTAGGCACTGAAGTAAAATCCACTGAAAAAGAAACGAAGGAATAATGGGACAGAAAATTAATCCTATAGGATTCAGATTAGGCATCGTTCGCGGTTGGGATTCCAACTGGTTCGGAGGTAATAATTTTTCTGATAAACTGGTTGAAGACCACAAAATCAGAAAGTATATAGATGCCCGTATTCAAAAAGGTGGTATTGCCAAAGTAGTAATCGAAAGAACACTGAAGCGCGTCACCCTTACCATTCACACGGCTCGCCCGGGTGTGGTAATTGGTAAAGGCGGTACCGAAGTGGATAAGATTAAGGAAGAATTGAAGAAACTTACCGGCAAAGATGTTCAAATCAACATCTATGAAATTAAGCGTCCTGAGTTGGATGCAAGGTTGGTAGGCGAATCTATAGCACAACAGATTGAAGCCCGTATTTCATACAAGCGCGCTATGAAGCAAGCAATTGCTTCAGCGATCCGAGTGGGTGCGGAAGGTATTAAGATTAAAACCTCAGGTCGTTTGGCTGGTGCCGATATGGCCAGAACAGAACAATACAAGGAAGGACGTATTCCATTGCATACACTCCGTGCGGATATCGATTATGCAATTTCTGAAGCACAAACTGTGTACGGAAAGATTGGTATCAAAGTATGGATTTTCAAAGGTGAGGTGTACGGCAAGCGTGATCTTTCTCCTAACGTAGGCATCGTAAGTAATGCAGCGGCCGGTGGTAGCCCTCAAGGCGGACCAAGAGGCGGTGGTAACGAACGTGGTGGTGATAGAAGAAGAGGCGGTGGTGATAATCGTGGTCGTGGTGGAGACAGAGGTGGTCGCGGTGGTGAAGGAAGAGGAAGAGGCGGTGATAACCGTGGCGGAAGCGGAAGAAGAAATTAATTTTAGGAATAAAGTAGAACAGTAATGTTACAACCGAAACGTACCAAGTTCAGAAAGATGCAGAAAGGCCGTGTGAAAGGTGTAGCCACACGCGGACATGCTATTGCTTTCGGTTCTTTTGGTCTTAAATCATTAGAGGCTGGCTGGATTACAGCGCGCCAATTGGAAGCAGCACGTATCGCAGTAACGCGTGCGATGAAGCGTGAAGGTCAGGTATGGATTCGTATTTTCCCTGACAAACCAATTACACGCAAGCCCGCTGAAGTGAGGATGGGTAAAGGTAAAGGTGCTCCTGAATATTGGGTAGCCGTTATCAAGCCAGGAACAATTTTGTTTGAGGCCGGTGGCGTTGACAGAGCAACAGCGCGTGAAGCGTTGCGCCTGGCAGAAGGTAAGCTGCCGATTAAGACCAAGTTCACGGTGAGAAGAGATTACGTAGAACAAGCTAAGCCATGAAGCACACAGAAATAACAGCGTTAGGCGTCAACGATCTGAAAGAGAAAATTGCCAGCGAGACAGAAGTATTGCGCAAAATGAAATTTGCGCATCAGGTTTCTTCTATCGAAAATCCGATGAAGATGAGAGCCTCGCGCAAACTCATTGCACAATTGAACACAGAGTTGAGAGCTAAAGAAATTCAAAAATAATTCCTATGGAAAGGAACTTACGAAAAGAAAGAATTGGAAAAGTGACAAGCAACAAGATGCAAAAAAGCATCACGGTGTCTGTTGATAGAAAGGTGAAACACCCCATCTACGGAAAGTTTGTTCACAAAACAACCAAGTTCATGGCGCATGACGAGAAGAATGAGGCAGGTATTGGAGATACTGTACGTATTTCAGAAACACGTCCGTTGAGCAAATTGAAGCGTTGGAGATTAGTTGAGGTTATTGAAAAAGCGAAGTAATTATGATCAGCACCGAATCAAGACTTATTGTAGCAGATAATAGCGGAGCCAAAGAGGTTCTGTGTCTGCACATCCCCGGAGGTAGCGGTAAACGCTATGCTTCTGTTGGTGATAAAATCGTGGTTACTATCAAATCGGCCATGGCGAACAGCCAGGTAAAGAAAGGAACAGTGTCAAAAGCTGTGGTAGTAAGGACGAAGAAAGAGATCAGAAGAAAAGACGGATCCTATATCCGTTTTGAAGATAATGCTGCTGTTCTTTTGAATGCTCAGGACGAGCCCCGTGGTACCCGTATTTTCGGGCCTGTAGCTCGCGAGTTGAGAGAGAAACAGTTTATGAAGATTATTTCATTAGCACCTGAAGTGATTTAAGACAATGGAAAGAAAGTTTAACAAACAACCAAAGTTGCACATCCGCAAAGGTGATACCGTTCAGGTAATTGCCGGGGATGATAAAGGTAAGAGTGGTAAAGTACTTGAAATAATAGCGGAGAAAAACAGAGCTATTGTAGAAGGCACGAACATCGTTACCAAGCACCAGAAGCCATCAGCAGGTAAGCCTGAAGGTGGAATTAAAAAAACTGAAGCATCTATTCACATCAGCAATTTAATGTTGGTGGATCCAGCAAGTGGTAAACCCACGCGCGTAGGTCGCAAGGCAGATGACAAAGGAAAGTTACAGCGATATTCAAAGAAAACAGGAGAATTAATAAAGTAATGGCAACTCCAAGACTAAAAGAAAAATACAAGAAAGAGATTATGCCGGCCTTGAAAACCAAGTTCCAGTATAAGTCTATCATGCAGGTTCCCAAGATCGACAAGATCTGTATCAACAAGGGAATGGGTGTTGCAGTGAGTGATAAGAAGCTCATCGATTTAGCACTTGAAGAGATTACATCCATCACCGGACAAAAAGCAGTTCCAACCAAGTCGAAGAAAGACATTTCTAACTTTAAGTTGAGAGCGGGAGTGCCGATTGGTGTTCGTGTAACGCTTCGTGGTGATAACATGTATGAGTTCCTCGACAGGTTAATGAACATTGCACTTCCGCGTGTACGCGATTTCCGTGGTGTAAGCCCGAAAGGTTTTGATGGCCGTGGAAACTATACACTGGGTGTGAAGGAGCAGATCATCTTCCCTGAAATTTCAATTGATAAAGTGACGAAGATCAGTGGTATGGACATTACGTTCGTAACCAATGCGAAGTCGGATGAAGAAAGTTACGAGCTCCTGAAAGCTTTCGGGATGCCTTTTGCTAATAAAAACTAAGTATTTGCTATGGCTAAAACATCGGTAATTGCAAGGCAAACAAAAAGAGAAAGACTGGTGGCATTATATGCCCCCAAGCGTAAGGCCCTGAAAGAGGCTGGAGATTATGCTGGGTTGGATAAACTTCCCCGCAATGCCTCTCCGGTTCGCCTAAAAAACAGGTGTAAGCTTACAGGCCGTCCGAAAGGATATATTGGAAAATTTGGTGTTTGCCGTAATGTTTTCCGTCAAATGGCCTCAGATGGCAAGATTCCAGGTGTGACGAAGTCAAGCTGGTAAAAAAATACCTCCCTGCCGGGTAGGCTGGTCCTTGGCCCCATGGAGGGGGAGGGTAAAAAAGACTTATTGGTTGCTGAGTGTTTAGGTCGGGGTTAAAGCCGAAACCGAATAACAGTTTGAATAACAAAAATTGTTCAATATCTTTGCAGCCCGTTCAAAAGACGGGTTTGCTTTTTAGATGAAAGGAGTAAGAAAATGACAGATCCTATTTCAGATTACTTAACAAGGTTGCGGAATGCCATTAAGGCAAACCACAAGGTGGTACTAATTCCTGCCTCTAACCTCAAGAAAGAAATAACCAAAGTGTTATTCGACAAAGGTTATATCCTGAACTACAAGTTCGAGGAAGGCGAAACCCCTCAGGGCACTATTAAAATAGCGCTCAAGTATAACGTAGAGACTCGAGAGTCTGCTATCTCTAATTTAGAGAGAGTCAGTACCCCTGGTCTTCGTCAATACCGCGGCACCGATAACCTGCCGAAAGTATTGAACGGCTTAGGCGTGGCTATACTCTCAACCTCTAAGGGAGTGATTACTGATAAAGAAGCCAAAAAGATGAAAGTGGGTGGTGAAGTATTGTGTTACGTGTATTAATGATATAAGGTATGTCGCGTATAGGAAAACAACCAGTCTCAATCCCGAAAGGCGTAACGTTTAACTTCTCGAAAGAGAATCATACGGTAACGGTGAAGGGACCTAAAGGTGAACTGAAGCAGCTTATTGATTCTGACTTCGATGTGAAGCAGGAGGAAGGATCTGTTTTAGTAGAAAGGCCTACAGAGCAAAAACGCCACAAGGCTATGCACGGTTTATACCGCGCGTTGATTGCCAACATGGTAGAAGGTGTAAGCAACGGTTACAAAGCACAACTTGAATTGGTGGGTGTTGGTTACAAAGCTACAGCTCAGTCAAACGTGTTGGAGCTTAGCTTGGGCTATTCACACAATGTGTTTTTAGCAGTACCAAGCGAGATCAAAGTTCAGGCAACCCAGGAGAAAGGTGGAAACCCCACGATTGTTCTGGAAGGCATTGATAAGCAATTGATCGGTCAGGTGGCCGCAAAAATAAAATCACTCCGTAAAGTCGAGCCTTACAAGGGTAAAGGTATCCGCTTCACGGGTGAGTACGTACGCAGAAAAGCTGGTAAGGCTGCTGCTAAATAAGGAAGCATCATAGATCAATAAAAACTATGGCAGGCAAGAACGAAAGACGGACAAGAATTAAAGCAGGTATTCGCAAGAGAATGGAAGGCACAACCGACCGTCCAAGATTATCTGTGTTCAGAAGCAATAAGGGTATCTACGCTCAGATCATCGATGATATCAAAGGTGTAACGTTAGCAGCTGCTTCTACTCCTGAACTTGGAGAAAAAACTAAGTTAAGCGTAGAAACTTCTAAGAACGTAGGAAAGAAACTTGCCGAGAAGGCAGTGGCTTCCGGAATTCAAACCATCGTGTTTGACAGAAACGGATACCTCTATCACGGAAATATCAAAGCTTTTGCGGAAGGTGCAAGAGAAGGTGGATTGAAATTCTAACGAATTAAGATATGTCAACAAGCAACATCAGTACAGTAAAGGCCAGCGAAATCGATCTTAAAGAAAAGGTCGTTGCTATTGAGCGTGTAGCAAAAGTGGTGAAGGGCGGGCGCAGGTTCAGCTTCGCAGCAATCATCGTAGTAGGTGATGGAAACGGTGTAGTTGGATATGGTCTTGGAAAAGCAAACGAAGTAACCGATGCGATCACGAAAGGTGTAGATGATGCTAAAAAGAATCTGGTGAAAGTTCCTATTATTAAAGGAACCGTTCCGCACGAAGCTGTTGGTAAGTTTGGTGGTGGTCATGTGTTGTTAAAGCCGGCTTCTCCTGGTACAGGTGTTATTGCCGGTGGTGCCATGCGTGCCGTGTTAGAAAGTGCGGGTGTACACAATGTATTGGCAAAGTCAAAAGGTTCTTCAAACCCTCATAACGTGGTGAAGGCTACTTTTAAAGCACTTACCAGTATGCGTGATGCATTTACGGTTGCGAAGAGCAGAGGAGTTTCGTTGTCTAAAGTATTTAATGGTTAAGACCATGGCGAAAGTAAAGATTACACAATCCAGAAGTGATATTAAAAGAGCTGAGAGACAGCAAAGGACATTGCGTGCGCTTGGTTTAGGAAAAGTGAATAAGTCGGTTGAAGTGGAGTTGACTCCGCAGATCAACGGTATGATTCAAAAAGTAAATCATTTGATTACTGTAAAAGAACTGTAAGATGAAGTTGCATACATTAAAACCTGCTTCAGGTTCAACAAAAACCAACAAGAGACTCGGCCGAGGCCAGGGCTCTGGTGGTAGCACTGCAGGTCGTGGACATAAGGGTGCGAAGTCACGTTCGGGCTATTCCAAGAAATTTGGTTTCGAAGGTGGTCAGATGCCGTTGCAGCGCAGGGTGCCCAAGTTTGGTTTTAAGAACAATAACAAGATTTACTACAAAGGAGTAAACTTGGATGCACTGGAAGCTATTGCAGAGAAAAATAAAGGCGTTGATATCAGTGTCGAGTTAATAGTCGCCAATGGTATTGCAGGAAAGAAAGATAAAATAAAAGTGTTGGGTAGAGGCGAGTTGAAATCAAAAGTGAATGTTCAGGCGCATGCCTTTTCTGAAACTGCTGTAAAGGCGATTGAAAAAGTTGGTGGTACGGCTACTAAGATCTAAGAATGAAGCGTTTTTTTGATACGATACGGAATATCTTCTCCATTGAGGACCTCAGAGTCAGAATCCTAAACACGATTGGATTCCTGATTATCTTCAGGTTGGGTTCATTCATTGTACTTCCAGGCATTGATCCTAATTTATTGGGAGCGGGTGCACAGGGTGGTATTTTTGATTTATTGAATACATTCCTTGGAGGTTCATTTAGCAGGGCATCCATCTTCGCGTTGGGTATCATGCCGTATATCTCTGCATCGATCATTGTTCAGTTATTGACTTTTGCAGTTCCTTATTTTCAGAAATTACAAAAAGAAGGTGATTCGGGCCGTAAGCGCTTGAATCAGATCACTCGTGTTTTAACGATTTTCATCACTGGATTCCAGTCATACGGATATATCCGTGGGACAATTGATCCGGCTGCAATTATTGATCCCGGATTTTTCTTCTATTTCTCTTCAATCACCATTCTTATTGCCGGAACAATGTTCTGTATGTGGTTGGGTGAGCGAATTACAGATAAAGGTATTGGAAACGGTATCTCGATGCTGATCATGATTGGCATTGTGTCTCGTTTCCCAGGTGCGATCATTGACGAAGCAGTAAACAACCGTGGAATGCAAGGTGCTTTATTGTTTTTAGTTGAAGTGTTGGTGCTGTTCTTTATTGTGATGGGCGTGATCATGCTTACACAAGCCACGCGCAGAATTCCAATTCAATACGCAAAACAGGTCGTGGGGAATAAACTGTACGGAGGCAAGCGCGACTTCATTCCATTGAAACTTAATTCTTCTGGTGTCATGCCGATCATCTTCGCGCAAGCATTGATGTTCATCCCAGCTTTGGTGGCGGGTATCTGGAGAGACAGCGATGTAGGTGCCTATATTGGTTCAACATTCTCTGACTTCACATCATGGC
>JANNQJ010000147.1:0-2732 GCA_031400675.1 Cyclobacteriaceae bacterium | reverse complement strand
GTGGTTTGCCGAAGAAGGAAAACGTCACGGTGGGCGGGTGATTACCGCGAATCGAAATAATAAACGCATGAGTGTGCTCTATCAACCGATTGGGGTAGTGGGTGCAATCACTGCATGGAATTTTCCTGCTTACAATCCTGCACGTTGTTGGGCAGCTGCGCTCGGTGCCGGTTGTAGTGTTGTAGCGAAAGCATCCGAGTACACTCCGCTCACGGCTATTAATCTGATGCAGTGTTTACACGATGCCGGATTGCCAAAAGGGATTATGAATTTAATCAACGGCCAAGCCGATTTGATCGGCAAAGAGTTGCTTGAAAATCCAGCTGTCAGGAAAATAAGTTTTACCGGAAGTACACGTGTTGGAAAAATTCTGATGGATGGTGCATCGAAAACCAATACTCGATTGGCACTTGAGTTAGGAGTTAATGCCCCCGTACTTATTTTTCCGGATGTCGATATCAAGAAAGTGGCAGAGGAATCGGTCTCCGCTAAACTGAGAAATGCTGGTCAGGTTTGTATTGCTCCACAACGTTATCTTGTGCATGAAGCTGTAGCTGATGAGTTTGTAAAACATGCTGCGAATCGAATGAAAAACATAAACGTAGGTTTTGGTTTAGATCAAGGTGTTGACATGGGCCCTATGATCAACCTTAACCAACGAACGAATCTTGAAAAACTTTTACTGGAAGCAAAAGCACACGGAGCGGATGTTGTAGTAGGCGGCTCTCGCGGGGATTTCGCGAAAGGATATTTCCATCAACCCACACTCTTTCAAAATACAGCAGTAGATAGTCCACTTTTTAAAAATGAAATCTTTGGACCCGTTATGCCTGTGACTACATTTAAGTCAATGGAGGAAGCTATTCACTTGGCAAATGCTACTGAATATGGTTTAGCATCATATATCTGGACAAACAATCTTAAAACTTCTATACTTGTTTCGGAGCAACTTGAGTTTGGATTGGTTGGGATAAACGAGTGGTACCCGCAAGCTTTTGAAGCACCTTTTGGCGGATGGAAACAAAGCGGAGTAGGCTATGAGTGTGGTGAGGATGGCTTGGTGGAGTATATGGAGAAAAAATTAATTAGTATTGGAGGACTTTAAGTTGACGATGAGCGATTTAAGAATTCCCGTTTTGGCCCTTTTAGAAACAAGATCTAAAACCGTCAATCAAGAATCGAAATGATGGAAGATTACGGACTACTCACCCTGCTTCCGGTTTTTGTTGTTATTGTTTTGGCGATCATTACCCGGTCGTCATTTGAGCCACTCATAGTTGGCATACTAACAGCGTGTGTAATTGCTTATAAGGGCGACTTCCTTACGAAATTTATCGAGCACTTAACGACAGCACTTACAGATAAAAATAGTGGCTGGGTAATTTTGGTTTGCATGCTTTATGGCTCCATGATCACCATGATGATTCGGGGAGGAGGGACAAAAGGATTTAGTGATTTTTTATTGCGTTATGTGCACAACAGAAGATCGGCACTACTATCTGCCTGGATACTGGGTATCTTAATATTTGTGGATGACTATCTTCACTCCCTTTCGGTGGGAGCGGCCATGAAGAAGATTACCGACAAGTTCAATATCTCCCGCGAATTATTGGCGTATATCGTTCATGCAACATCCGCGCCACTGTGTATTCTATTACCTATTTCTACCTGGTCAATTTTTATAAGTGTTATTCTGGAGAAGGAAGGGTTGGTTCCAAAAGGTCAGGGCATGATCGGCTATATGCAGGCTATTCCATTCATGGCATTTGGCTTTGTTGGTATCACGTTAGTGTTGCTAGTGGCTCTTGGTTGGTTTCCGATAATTGGAAAAATGAAAGTGGCAGAACTTCGTGCAGCTGGTGGAGTGACGATCCCGCCTGACCCGGGCCACATCAGCGATGCGGGTGCTAACGATGAGTCGGTGTCGCAAAAAAGTAAGATTGGTTATTTTATCTGGCCAATGGTAGTGCTGATTGCGACAACAGTTTACTTTGATTTTGATGCGTTGAAGGGGGCCTTGATTACTAACTTTTTTGTGTTCATGTATTTGTTTCTCGATCGGTCACTCAAGCTTCGGCAATTGTCGGATGCTATACTTCATGGATTCAATACAATTTTGTTTCCAATCATCTTAGTGATTCTCGCATTCGCACTTAAGCTTGTCAATGATGATTTGCATTTAGTTCAATATGTGATTGCACATGTTGAGCCCTATATGAGCAAGGAAATGTTTCCTGCTATTGCCTTCATCACATTGGCTACCATTGCATTTCTTACAGGTTCTTCGTGGGATTTATATGTGATTGCAATTCCGTTGATGGTTCCGTTGGCACAATCTCTGGAAGCAAATGTTTGGGTTGCTGTAAGTGTTGTCGTTTGCGCGGGTGCATTTGGATCAAATACCGGTTTCTTTAGTGATTCCACTATTCTATCAGCTGCCTCAACGAATGTCCCCACTATGCAGCATGCCTTAACCCAGTTACCGTACGCAATTATAGCCATGCTGACATCGACAGGTATTTATGTTCTGATTGGCATCGCAACGAGCTAAACCCAGTAAGTCTATAAACCCTTGGACTGGCTTAGGCCTTTTCATCCCGCTTCTTGAAGGCTGCTTTAACTGCTCGGTTTAATTCATCACCTGCTTTTTTCAGACTATCTTCAACTTCCTTCTAGCGTTCTTTGTTTTTAGCCTCGTCTCGCAGTTTTTCGGCCGAATCTTTTAGTTCTTC
>JANNQJ010000146.1:0-3548 GCA_031400675.1 Cyclobacteriaceae bacterium | reverse complement strand
CCATGAAGATGAATTGTTTTATGTAGTGAAGGGAAAATTAAGAATGGAGTTCAGGGATAAAACTATTGAGATAGAGCCCGGTGAAATGATTGTTGTGCCCAAATGTGTAGAACACAAACCAGTAGCAGTCGAAGAAGTACATGTGATGCTATTCGAGCCTGCCTCTACTTTAAATACTGGAAATGTTGAGAATGAACGTACCCGGAAAGAATTAGAAAAGCTTTAGAATTTAATAACGAGCCTCGCACCTGTACCACTAAAAAAGAATTCAGGTTTTATTCTTGAAGAAATCACTTTTCCATTGTAGATATCAAGCGCATTTACTGCCCGCGATTTAAATATCCTGTTGAATTGAATCGAACCAACTATCAAAGCGGCACCACCAATAGCAAGGGGCCATTCGGGATTTCCTCCTAAAATTGCCGTTGTAACAGGGATAACAATCAAAACACCACCGGCAAATCCCAAAACACCTGCAGTATTATAGTTTACTTTCGCTTTTCTGAATTCCTCAAATGCCAATGGATTTTCGCGAAGAATTTCACTTACCATTTTAATACTAAGCACTGTCGTATCGCGCTCAAATCTCACTCCACCAAAGGTCTTATAAACGGTTATTTCCTGGGCATGAGTGGAGATTCCAAAAGCGATGAAAAAAATAGCTAATAAAAAATAACTCTTCATAACTAGCAAAATGTAACTATTTTTCATTTCTAAAATAAGGTTTGATTGAATCAACTATTTTCTCATCCGTTCCACAATATAGAGAACATCGTTTACCCATTTTGGTGCATGAGGGTCTTTGTTTACTAAGGCTCCGTTGTTTAATTCTGCCATTACCAAAGCAGTTTCCTCGGAATTATCAATGAGGTAAGCTTTGGAAAATATTTGCAAACTGCCTTTCAAATAAGTCAAGCCCATTTTGTAACGGTGTTCAATAATGGGTTCGGCTATATCATGGCCGCCTTCTGCCACTCGCTTCTTTACGCGATTAAAGTTAATCTCAAGAAAGGAGGTACACAAAAAGAACAGTACTACGTCATATCCTTTTTTTATCATCGCGGTTATCCAATCGTAATCCTTTTGAGTAGCCAGATTACTTTCAATCATAAAATCAGACATACTATTGATATGGGATGCAATCTTTTCTCTTGCTAAACCATCAGCTTTAACAAAATTCTCACGCGTGTACATGCCCGGAAGAGCGCGCGTAATAAGATCAACATTAATGAAAGGGAGGTTGGAATCAATAAAACCTTCGGCTGCTGCTGTTTCGTAATAGGTGGTTTTTCCCGCACCGTTAGGGCCTGCGAGTATGTATAAGGTGGGCATTAATGAGCCGCAGGAAGGGATTGACTCTTTATTCTCTTGCTTGAGTCCTTTGGATTTTCCTCAATCAGTTGTCCGTTTTCCATGTAAATAATAGTACTTCCGGCTTGTACTGCTTTAAACCTGACATGCGCCCTAAATGCAATAGCCATTTTTTTGAAGTTGATATTTACTGCTGTCATTTTCATAAGGTGAAGTTAGCTAATTCTCATTTAAAAACCTCTCGTTCTTCGGCTTAGGGTCGGTTGGGTTTGGCTCTTGTCTTTGGTGTGGTGTGCAGGCATGGTTAGTTGCTAGAGCTAAGGAAATTTATGATTCTCTTAACCACTCGAATGTAAAAGATTAAAAACTAAACAAGACGCCTTGCTACCTCATCCCAGTTTACAATATTCCACCAGTTAGCGACATACTCATTTCGCTTATTCTGGTATTTCAAATAATAAGCATGCTCCCAAACATCCAATGCCAAAAGAGGAGTTCCTTTAAGATCACTCATACCTGCCTGTCCGGTAGGCAGGTCCATTAGTGGGTTGTCTTGATTAGGCGTAGATCCAATTTTTAATTTGCCTCCATCATTTACCAACCACGCCCAACCTGAGCCAAAGCGCGTCATCGCAGCCTGTGTGAATTGTTCTTTAAATTTATCGAAAGAACCAAAAGCTCCTGTGATGGCATCACCTACCCTTCCAGTTGGTGCAACGCTGCCAGGTTTCATTACCTGCCAAAAGAAGTTGTGGTTCCAAACACCACCACCATTGTTTCGTGCCTTCGAAGAAAGTTTTGATGCGTTGGAAAAAAATTCACCTTCAGTAGCAAATGAAATATTTTCTGCTGCAATGGCTTCGTTTACATTTTTAACATAGGCAGCATGGTGCTTGCCGTAATGTATTTCCATGGTTTGAGCATCAATACTTGGCTCCAATGCCGAGTAGGCATATGGTAATCCTATCTGAGAGAATTGCAAAGCCGGTACAGCTTTCATTGCTTCGTGCGCAACTAATTCTGTAGAGGTAAAGATCAAAGGAGTACCTACAGCTGTAATAGCCGATACTTTCAAAGCATCCTCCACAAATTTTCTACGGCTAATTGTTTTCATTTTACTATTTTTAGTTGATGAGAGAAGAAAAAATCGTGCCTGAGTAACACAACAGTAAATTTACCCAAAATTATTTAGCTTGCACAGACTAACTACCTAGTCCCATGGCCGACATCCTTTATGATGAAATCCCATCATTAGACCTTGCCGATTTCACAAGTGGCGATCCTATCCGGAAAAATAAATTTATTCAGGATCTTGGCGCGGCCTATAACAATATCGGATTTGTTGCCATTCGCAATCATTATCTTACGGATGCCTTATCTGATAGATTATATAGTAGCATTAAGAAATTTTTTGCTCTCTCCGATTCTATAAAACAGAAATATGAAATACCTGGTCTTGCCGGACAGAGGGGATATATTGGAAAAGGAAAAGAACATGCCAAGGGAAGAAACACAGGTGACTTAAAAGAATTTTATCACATCGGTCAGAACGTGCAAGACAATGACCCTATCAAAAATGAATATCCTGACAATGTGTGGCCAGCGGAACAACGGGATTTAGAAGAAATTGGATTGGACGTGTATCGTAGATTGGAAAAGACGGGAGTGCAAATGCTAAAAGCCATCGCCCTCTACCTGAACCTGAATGAAGATTATTTTGATGCAAAAGTTAAAAACGGAAATAGCATACTAAGACCCATCCACTACTTTCCTATAGAAAATCCTGATAGTGTGCCAGCAGATGCGGTACGTGCAGCAGAACACGGAGACATTAACTTAATCACCTTGCTGATGGGTGCTAGTGCGGATGGACTGCAAGTATTGCGCAAAGATGGAAAATGGATTCCTATTACAGCACTTCCTGAGCAGCTGGTCGTGAACGTTGGCGATATGTTGGAACGCTTAACAAACAAAAAACTAAAATCAACTATTCATAGAGTTGTTAATCCACCACGTCATTTGATGAATAATCCCAGGTACTCCATTCCCTTTTTTATGCACCCACGATCTGAAATGGATCTCACTTGCTTGCCAAATTGTGTAGATGCTGAGCATCCAAAATTATGGGATGATATAACAGCTGGTGATTTTCTTAACCAGCGTTTAAAGGAAATCGGACTCAAGAAATAATCATAGATATTGATACAGCGAATCCGATATTACATTTTTCTAAAGGA
>JANNQJ010000145.1:0-4553 GCA_031400675.1 Cyclobacteriaceae bacterium | reverse complement strand
TTCATCCTGTATTCCATTCAGATTTTCAGCGGCCCGAGCAGTAAGAGTAATACCACTTAGCGCAAGGTCGATGGCAGGTTGAACAAGTTCTTTCCAGGGCAACTTTCCGAATTTTTGGTGCATCACGATCATTCCATCTACAGAACCTGGAACACCTGCTGCAAGATGTCCTTTGGTACTCAGTCCATCGATCACATTGCCCATAGAGTCCAAGTACATATCCCGGTGGGCATTTTTTGGGGCACGCTCGCGATAGTCAAGCCCAGATAAGTTTCCATTTGCTTGACGCAACAACATAAAGCCACCGCCTCCAAGGTTTCCTGCTTCCGGAAATACCACTGCCAGGGCGAACTGGGTGGCCACTGCAGCGTCAATTGCGTTGCCACCTTTTCGTATAATTTCTAATCCGATTTGCGATGCTAACGGATGTGCTGAGACCACCATGGCAGAATCTGCGATTAATCCGATCACCTGTTGATTTTCCTTTTCGCTACAGGAAACGGTAATAATGACAAGTGAAAGCAGGGTAATGCGCTTTATCATATTTCGGTAGGTTTAATCGATAGAAAAGTACTATTTAAAAGCAAACTTGAGTAAAGTATCATGAAATACCCAGCGCATCATTGCTTAAATGTGAATTAAGAATGCCTGGGTATTCCATGTGTCATTCAAGAAAAAAAATTAACACATGAATCTACGGAAGGAAAAAGCAGCGAGGCTCAAAATTCAAATTTTAGAAACAACACGCAAACTCATAGGAAAGAAACCTTTTGAAGACCTCTATGTGGATGATTTGTGTGCGAAAGTTAAGATTAGCAAGGTCACCTTCTTTAAGTATTTTCCCCAAAAGGAGGATATTCTACTTTATTATTTCCGAATCTGGTGCCTCGAAAGGGCTGTGGAAATAAAAGCCAAACCGAAAGAAGGCCTGCAAGGCATTTATTTCTTGTCTGATAAGTTAAGTGAAGAATATGAAAACCACCCCGGACTCACGTTGAGTTTAATTGGGTATTTGGCAGATTTGAAGCGACCACCAAAACCGTTTACGGTTAAACCAGAAGAAAAGAGACTTCTTTTTCCGGATAGGGAAGAGATTCAATCATTGGAGATTTTTTCACTCGACCAGATGCTGGAAAAATTTGCGCTGGAAGCAATCTTTAAAAAGGAAATTACCAAGACCACCAGCACACGCGACATAACGAATCTGTTTATGACCGTTTTGCTTGGTTCAGTGGTAACGGCCCATATTAACCAGCTTAGCCCGTTGAAGTTCTTCTTCCGGAAGAATATTGATTTAGTGATGAAGGGGCTTTAAAAAAAGTGTTGTTTTTGAAATAGGATGGCATTTTTTAACTTCATAGGATAAACTAAACCAGTTCCTATGAATTCGAAAGTATGCATTTTATTTATTGTCTTGGGTTGTTTTGTTTCGGAGAATAGAGTTAGGGCTCAAACATGTACTTCATGTAGCTCCACAGGTTGGGTATTAACAGTTCCAATAGGTGTTGCTAAGACATATTCGGTATCTTCAATTTCTGGTTCCAACTATGTTTGGATTGTAACGGGGGGGTTAGAAGTTGTTTCTGGTCAGGGCACGAGTTCAGTTTCCGTATTGCCAAATACATCAGGCCAATTATGTGTAACGAGATATAAGAATGGCTCAGGCTCATGTACAGATTGTGCTCAGATTAATGTAATTCCGCCTCCGGCAATACCCTCAACCCTTAGCATAAGTGTTAATACCTGCATAGCTATCACGGGATCCGTGAATGTTGTACCGGGTGCCACTTCCTATAAATGGTATGCAGATAATGTACTTCTTAGCACATCTACTGGCACGTCTTATACAATTCAGTTTTCTAGCTATCCAGCATTGAAAAACGGATCCCATGACCTCTGCGTGGAGGCTTTTAATCAATTTGGTGTCCCGAGTGTAAGTAAACTATGTAAGGCATTTATTGGGTGCCCTCCACCTACAGCACCTACATTCTTAACATTTAATATTGATCCATGCAGATCAATCGAAACGCTAACCAGTACCGTACCGTTTGCTACTAATTATCAATGGTTTATTGATAATGTATTTTATTCAAGAACAACAGGGACATCAATCCTTATCCAATTTGCTGAAAATGTTGGTCTTGGAAATGGAACTCATAGTATTTGTGTTCTTGCTGAAAATGGTTCGGGTGTTTCTTCAAAGGTTTGTAAATCATATTCTTCTGTATGTTTGAAACCTCAAGTTCCGGGTGCAGTTACAACTAAGATATTGGATAATTGTGGTTTTTTACAGGCCAGTGTTAAAAAACCATCTGATGGAGTAATCACCGACTATAGTTGGTATGTTGATGGAGTTTATTATGGAAAGGGAGTCCAATTGTTGGGCAACGCACTAATAAGTATTCAATTAAACGACTATCCCTTCCTGGGTAATGGTACGCATACAGTATGCGTAGAGGCTATTAATCCTTTTGGAGTGTCAAGTCAATCATGCACAAATTATGCATCCACTTGTCCTCCACCTTCAAAGCCTGGATCTATTAGCCTAACAATTGATAACTGTGAAACAATTCAGGGTACAATAAATAAAGTATCAAACGCCACTGGATACAAGTGGTTTATTGATGGAGCTTATGTTGGCCCCGGGATTCCGATATCTGGTATCTCAATGTTGTTGATTCCTGTAGCATCTTATACAAATGGAACCCATCAGATATGCGTTGAAGCATTTAATGATTTCGGAAAATCGCTTCAGTCATGTAAGAGTTTTTCGATCAATTGTAATTTAGCATCTCGTACTGATGGCGACAATGTTTTTAATCACAGTTTAATAGTTTATCCAAATCCGGCCAAAAATGAGATTGAGATTTCTTTTGAAGATAATTTAGAGTCAAAGGAAAAGGTTAGTATTCAATTTCTTACCAAGAGTGGTGAACTGATTAAAACGGTTGATTCAGAAAGTCGGAATATCAGGGTGCCTATCGCTAGCTTACCAAAGGGTTTATACATGCTTAGAATTTCAATTAATGGCAAGATTACCACTAGACAAGTTGTTATTGATTAAGAATAGATTACTAGAAAATCTTGTTTTTAATCTCAAGAATGAGTTATTTTTACTGATGCAAAACAAACCCTTTAACTAACCTACCCTCTTATGAAAAAGATTTTCCTCTCTAGCCTGTTGTTACTTTTTATGGTATTCAAAGTTGTTGCCCAGGACGAAGGGGCTGCCGTAGCGCAAACCAGATTTGAGAGAGACAAGGGCATTTATATTGCCGGCGGATATTCTCTAATATTTGGAGAGAACACTGGTGATTATAGTAATGGAATAAACTTTGAAGCAGGATTTACAAAACGTATAAACAAGGTAATGTCCATCGGCCCAAGCATTTCTTATCTTAGCTTCAAGTATGATGAATCTGTGTCAGATGCATTGGATGGAGGGGGAGAAGGAAACAACGTCTTTTTTAACGATACATTTGATGAAGCTTATGTGACTTATATAGAAGGTGGAGATTTAACTTTGATTTCCCTTGCGTTTAATCTAAAGCTCAATTTCATACCTGTTGGGGATAACACAAAATTCACCATTTATGGATTTGCTAAACCTTTCATAGCGATGTCAACACATTCAGAAATTAGTGGTACAGGCGAGTATTATTATTATGACTATGATGCAGAAGAATTCTTTTATGGTGGTGAAGAGTACTGGGATTCAGATGATTTTGATGCACTAGCAAAGGAAACGGAAATAACCGGTGGTATATTTGTTGGACCAGGAATTGAAGTACTTCCTTCGGGCAAGGTTTCGTTCTTTGCCCAACTCTCAATAGGATACACTTTTCCTATAACATATGTAAGCACCATATCATATCCTCCTACTATTGACGAAGGTTACCTGGATGAAGAGTTTCCGTTGGATACAAAGGGCTTCCCATCTCTTAATATTCAAGCTGGTGTTTCATTTAACTTCTAAAGGAAGGATTTAAAAGAAAGAATGAGACTGAATCTTACCTTCTTACTGATACTGGTTACTCATGTAGCCTTTTGCCAGTTTCGGTTGTATGAAGAAGGAATAGAAAAGTACAATGAAAAGAACTACTATTCAGCAATCGAGTTATTCTCTGACTTTCTTACAAAGCCAATGCATGATAAGAAATTTGATGCTGATAGTTATTATTGGCGGGGTCTGGCTGCTTTTAAGCTTAATGACTTCGTTTCTTCTTCTGAAGATTTAAAGCAAAGTTTAGCACTTAATCATCCGAATGCGGGCAACATTCATTGGTTTTTGGGAAAGAGTTATTACCAACTCAATCAATTAAACGATGCAGTGGTAGAGTATACAAACGCGGTACGAATTTTAGGCTCAGACAAAGTTAAGGAAGCGCAAATTCTTACAGAGCGGGCACAGGTATATGTAAAGATGGATAATATCTCTGCAGCTCAACAGGATTTACAGATTGCTTCTGCCATCGATCCTACCAATAAGAAGATTAAGGATGATCTGAACAACCTTGTCCTGGCAAAATCAAGAAGTACAAGTGTTCCTCCAA
>JANNQJ010000144.1:0-6683 GCA_031400675.1 Cyclobacteriaceae bacterium | reverse complement strand
CTCACTTGCCTTTGTTTCAAATGATCCGGTATATATCGTAGAGCAATCCATTAAAACCGTACCCGATGGAACAAAATTCCACGACTGCATTGCGGATGTAATTCAATGGCATAAGCAGTATCCGAATGACTGGAAGCAAACCTGGTTTGAAGTTCAGAAGAAATGGAACCTGGATGTGGGTTGTCCTAAAGGAGCATTTCTCGGCTTTAACATCGATGCAAAAATAAACTCTGCGTATGTGGCCATCGGTATGCTGTATGGCAAAGGTGACTTTACAAAATCAATTGACATCGCCACGCGCTGCGGTCAGGATGCCGACTGCAACCCGGCAACAGTAGGCGGAGTACTGGGAGTTATGCTCGGTTACGATAAAATCCCTGCGTTCTGGCTCAAACCCCTTCAGGAAATTGAAAAAGATAATTTCGAGAACACCGATATGTCACTCGCCAAAGCGTATGACTGGAGTTTTAAACATGCATTGGGAGTAATTGAAAAGGAGGGAGGCAAAACCGCAGGCGAGGAGGTAACGATCGTACTGACTAAACCATCACCCGTATCGTTTGAACAGAATTTTGAAAACACATTCCTGGTTGCTCGCGATAAAATTGATAAGTCATTTACTGATGAGATCACTTTTGAGTTAGTCGGGAATGGTTATCTGCTTTATGGCAATATGGTGAAACGTGCGAAAATTGATGGAGATTATGTTGATCGAATCTCAAAGAGAACCTATGGTTCTGAGCCCTTGGGTCTTGCTGAACTGAATGACACGTATGTAGCCAAAATGGAAGTGTACATCGATGGTGTGGTGTCGGATACGGTTAAGCTACCCATGATGAACACGGCACGCAGACTAGAACCTTCTTGGAAATATCAAATGCAGGAAGGGAAACATACCATAAAATTAAAATGGATCAATCCCGATCCGGGCTACGAGTATCGGATCAATGATTTGATTGTGTATTCAGAAAAAGAACAAGTAAGTAATCTTCCAAAGGCGATTCAGTGATTATGAAAAGAAAAGTATTGTATAGTGGTGTATTGGTTATTATGCTCAGCCTGTTGAGTGGATGTGCGGAAAAGAAACCTGTATCGACCGCAACCCAGGAAAACTTTTCAATCTCTAAAGAAGACCTGAAAGACAAAATAAGAGGAGGATGGGCCGGACAAACAATTGGCGTGACATTTGGCGGACCAACAGAATTCCGATTTAAAGGCACGATGATTCAGGATTACCAACCGATGGTTTGGCATGATCATTATATTAAAGAGACTTTTGAGATTGATCCCGGACTGTATGATGATGTATACCTCGATCTCACATTTGTTAATATTCTCGAAAAGGTAGGACTGAATGCACCAGCCGATTCATTTGCAATTGAATTTGCCAATGAAGATTACAAACTCTGGCATGCAAACCAGGCTGCACGATACAATATATTAAATGGAATTATGCCCCCTGCCTCTGGGCATTGGATGAACAATCCTCATGCAGACGATATCGATTTTCAGATCGAAGCCGATTTTGCGGGGATGATGGCGCCCGGCATGATCAACACAGCATCTGAGTTTTGCGATCGCATCGGTCACATCATGAATTACGGTGACGGTTGGTACGGTGGTGTATTTATGTCAGCTATGTATTCGTTGGCATATACATCCGATGATCTTGACTATGTCATCTCCGAAGCATTAAAAACAATCCCGGAGCAAAGCATGTTTTATAAAACCATTGCCGATGTCATCAAGTGGCATAAACAATATCCGGATAATTGGAAAGAGACCTGGTTTGAGGTTGAGAAAAGTCATTCTTCCGAGAAGGGATGCCCGGAGGGGGTGTTCAATTCATTTAACATTGACGCGCGCTTGAACGCTGCGTATGTGGTAATCGGATTATTGTACGGTCAAAAAGATTTCTTCAAGACCATGGATATCTCCACACGTTGTGGTCAGGACTCAGACTGTAACCCAGCCACCGCGGCTGGTATACTCGGAGTAATGATGGGCTACAAAAAAATTCCTGACTATTGGAAGCCTGCCCTGGAAGAATCGGAAGGGTTAAAATTTCCGTACATGGACATTACACTGAATCAGGTTTATGACTTGACGTATAAGCACGCACTTCAGTTAGTGGAGCAACAGGGTGGTAAAATAGGGAATGATAGTGTACAAATTAAAACGCAAGTTCCTGCCACTGTTAAGTTGGAACAATCATTTGAAGGTATGTATCCTGCTGAGGAGCGATATCTCCGCCAGCATTTTACAGACAAGAATATCAACATTGATTTTAGTGGAAATGGAATTGTGGTGTTAGGCAATGTGAACAGTATTTGCAGTGTTCCGCAGAGTGATTATGTCGCTTTACTGGACGTGTTCATAGACGGAACGAAAGTTGAACAAGTAAAAATGCCGTACGGTTACATTGTGAGGAAGTATGACATCTATCATAAGTATTTATTGGAGAATGGTAGCCATCATGTTGAGATCAAGTGGGTAAATAAGAACCCCGACTTTAGTATTTACATGAAATCGATCGTTATTTATAGCGATTCCATTGCCAAGCAACTTTCACCAATTAAAGTTTAGTATGATAAGAGGCGTTCGATATAAAAAGTTTTTCATTCCTCTTGGGTGGTTCATACTATCATTGGTTTTTGTAGGCTGTACGGACGAAGAAAATCCGAAAGATGAGACACCCTTTGAGCGCCTTTTGGTAGATCAAAAACTGGAGAGCGTGATTTTAAACAGGTCACTCGACTATGCCGTGCTGCTGCCTGAAGGTTATGATCAATCAGACGAGCGATATCCTGTTGTCTATCTCCTGCATGGCTATGGTGAAGATGAAACAGCATGGTACACAAGCGGAAATATTAAAGCGGCTGTAGATGGCCTCATTGGTGAAACCGTTCCGATGATCTATGTAATGCCCCAGGGATTCAACCGGTATTATATCGACAAGTACAACGGAAGCTTTCCGTACATGCAAATGTTCGTAGATGAACTTGTTCCAATGATTGATGCAACATTTCGCACAAAAGTGGATAAAACACAACGTGCCGTCATGGGGTATTCCATGGGCGGATACGGGGCCCTCATACTCCCGGCTATGAACCCCGATGTGTTTACCATCAGTATTCCGTTGAGTATGTCCTTCCGAACTGATGAACAATACGTAGCTGAATCTCAAGGCTCTTTCGACAATCAGTGGGCGCCTAATTTTGGCCCTCATGCAGGAGCTTCAGGTACTGATCGGTTGTCCGATTATTTTAAAGTTCGCAGTCCATTCCACTTTTTCGACCAGGAGAATCTTTCAGCTTATAACGGATTAAAGATTTTGATTGATTGTGGTGACGATGAGGAGTCTCTATCGTTTACAAATGATAATCTGCACACCTTAATGCGCGAACGCGAAATGGCACATGAGTACAGGGTACGAAGTGGAGGCCATTCCTTTGACTACTGGAGAAAATCGTATCGCGAAGCATTGATATTCATCAGTAATGCTGTACAAAATATTGAGCATCCTTCAGAACCAGCACCGGTAACAATCGGAACACCAATAGGAGGTAGTGATTATGAATCCCTTGAAGTATCAGGCGTTTCATTGAATATTCTAAAGCCTGTTGATTATGCAACAACCACATTAGATTACCCAGTCTTGTACCTCATACACGATTACGAAGAAGAAAGCAGGACGGAAAATGTAATAGATGTTTTTTCTCTTTTGCGGAACAACATGACGTCAGGTAAAATCCCGCAGTCAATTGTTGTTGAGATTCCGGATTCAGAAAGCATAAGTATTGATTTAATAGAAGAAATTATTGGACAAGTTGATACGGAACTTCGCACCATAGAAGAAAAGGGCAGAAGGGTAGTGATGGGAAATGCAATGGGTGGAACTCACGCTGCAACTCTTATTTCTGAGAATCCAGATTTATTTGGTTCATGTTTTCTGATGTGCGCTGAACTGACAACTGAAACGGTGAATGCAGAATCAGATGTTTTCTATTACCTCGATATTACCGATGACTGTGGCGGCTATAGCGGTTACAATAGTCTATATACACAAATTCGTAACGATGAAATTGAATATGAATACCGTGTAAGACAGGGAGGAGAATCATATCAGTCATTTTTGAATGGGTTGGGTGAATCGTTTGCTTCATTAAAAGAAAGTCTTAATAACTGATGGTATTTAAAAAAATAAATAGGTACGTCATTGCTAGGAAACCATCTCCTCTGTCTATACCTGTTGTTAATGACAACAAGGGAAGTGAATCGCTTTGTATGGGGACTTCTCCCTCGTACCTCAGTCGAAGTGACGTTGCTTTTTTATTTTTTAACACGTCACTTCGAATGACGGTTGTGGGTAGGAATGTGCGGAATGAGAAGTCCCCTTGTTCAGGCCAACTTCAATGGAAAGAGTCACGACTCATTGTGTTGATGCTTCTAATTCTCTTTAATGGCTCGATGGTTTTTGCGCAGAGTAACGTACGCATTATGGAAGGCCTTTCGATGAACAGTACGATATTGGGACAGGAGGTTAAATACTCCATTATTCTTCCTGAAGAGTATCATTCCAATAAAAAGAAATACCCAGTTGTTTATCTCCTTCATGGGTTGGGTGATAATGAATCGGCATGGCTGGAGTATGGACGGGTGAGCCAGACGACCGATGGGGCGGTGAAGCGCAATGAAATTGTACCGGTGATCTTCGTTATGCCACAGGGATACCGGAATTATTATGTGAATGAATACACAGGGAAATTCCTGTATGAGGATATGTTTGTTAAAGAACTTGTTCCTTTCATCGACAAACAGTACAGAACGATTGCGGACAAAGAACATCGTGCTACCCTGGGTTATTCCATGGGTGGATTTGGGGCTCTTATTCTGCCGTTGAAGTACCCTGAAGTTTTCACCGTAAGTGTTCCATTGAGTATTTCAGTTAGGACAGATCAACAATACATGACTGAAGATGCATCGGGTTGGGATGATCAGTGGGGACGCTTGTTCGGTGGGGTTGGAACTACCGGTAACGATAGAATAACCGAGTACTACAAACAGTATTCACCTTTCCATCTCTTTGCACAAAAGGATTTGCAACCTTATAAGAATCTAAAATTGTATATCGATAACGGAGATGATGAGGAAACACTTTGTCGCAGTAATGAGGAACTGCATATGCTGCTCCGTGATAGAAATTTTCCTCACGAATTCAGGGTAAGGAACGGAGGTCATGAATTTGTATACTGGCGAGATGCACTCCCTAATGGGTTACGCTTCATCAGTGATGCGTTTGAAGGAAAACCATATCGTGGAGATGTTAAAGGTTCTCCGGTAAAGGTTATGCCAACGAACCCTCCCCTTGATAAAATCATTCATACGGATCAATACAGCATTTCACTTCCTGAAGAATACGATAAAACACAGCGTTACTACCCGGTGATCTACTTCCTGGGTGCGTTCAATCAGTCCATGAAGGAATCCATCACTACACTGGTGCGCGATGGAATTAGAGAAGGATCAATACCTCCTGTTATCGTGATCTTCCTGAAGGAAAGTGAACAAGAACTCATCACCTCCATCATACCAACGATTGAAAAGGAATATCGAGCGAGATCGGGGTTTCGATTCCGTGCATTGGTTGGTTTTGAAAAGGGTGGAGTAACCGCTTTGCGCTACGCGCTTACACTGGAAACATTTACCTCATGTGCCATTTTTGATTCTCCGATCGATTGTGACATCCTGAAGAAGGCGGTTGCCGAAAATAAAAAAATACTGTCACGCACATGGCTTTTTATCAGCACCACCGATAAGAGTCAGAACTATCAGTCCAACGGATGTGCACACATCTTTTTACGAGATGAGGAGATTTATCACGAATACCGCGTGCAGGAGGGTACTGGAGGAGACAAGTGGTTTGAAGGCGGTCTGACAGAAGCATTAAACTTTACGCAACGAAAAATACACCGGTAAGCTAACGGATGAGACAATATAAAATCATAAAACTGAGTGTCAGCCTGAGCTTGCCGAAGGCGATCAAGATTGATGAATCAGGTTTCGACAAGCTCAACCTGACATTAAAAAATGAAGTGTTAATACTAACTCCTAAATACTAACTCCTAATTTATGTATATCATCAGCAGTTATAGTCTCGCAGTTTTCTTTACCATCATCACCATGCTCTGCTGGGGCTCGTGGGGAAACACACAGAAATTAGCTTCCAAGACCTGGCGTTTCGAACTATTTTATTGGGACTATGTAATTGGGATTGTCCTGCTTTCACTCTTGATGGGCCTTACGCTAGGCAGCATGGGTGAGCAGGGTAGAGGCTTTACCGAAGATTTAGGACAGATCAGCAGCGCCAACTTGTGGAGCGCAATTTTAGGTGGAATTATTTTCAATGCTTCTAACATTCTGTTATCCGCTTCCATTTCCATTGCAGGAATGGCGGTTGCATTTCCGCTGGGTGTAGGCATTGCGCTCGTGTTAGGGGTTGTGGTTAATTATATGAGCACTCCCAAGGGTGACCCTGTCGTTCTTTTCATTGGCGTTGCCTTAATTGTTATTGCCATCATCTTAAATGGAGTGGCTTCGGGTAAGATGCCGGCCGGTGCTCAGAAAACAAACAACAAGGGAAATTGGCTGGCAATTATTTCCGGTGTACTAAAGTCATTCTT
>JANNQJ010000143.1:0-29397 GCA_031400675.1 Cyclobacteriaceae bacterium | reverse complement strand
GATCATTTTAGTAAGTACCGCATATCGGATGCGTTGATGTGTATATACAAACTCATCTGGGACGACTACTGTTCGTGGTACCTGGAAATGATCAAACCTGAATTTGGTAAACCGATCGATCAAGAGACTTTTGAAAAAACTGTTTCTCTTTTTGAAACGCTATTAAAAGCACTTCACCCCTTTATGCCCTTTATCACGGAAGAATTATGGCATGAGTTAAGAGAACGCAAGGAGAAAGAGTGCATTATTATTGGATCATGGCCTAAAACTTCTGATGTCGACAATTCCGTTTTGAAGGAAGGTAACATAGCTTTTGAGTTGATTACACAAGTACGAAACTCAAGAAACGCAAAAGGGATTTCCCCAAAAGAATCGCTGAAACTTTATCAAAATCCAGATAACAAAGTTAGTCTAAATTCCTTTTGGCCTATTGTAAAAAAACTTTCAAACATCAATGAAGTTTATTCTTCAGACAATAAACCTTCAGGTGTTTCATTTATGGTTGGGACAGCTGAATTTATTATTCCATTGGAGGGGAAAATTGATGTTGCGAAGGAACGTGAAGTAATCCTTAAAGATATTGAATATCAAAGAGGTTTCATGGCATCGGTGGATAAGAAACTATCAAATGAGAAATTCGTAAGCGGTGCGCCCCCACAAGTCATTGAAATAGAACGCAAAAAGAAAGCGGATGCAGAATCGAAGATTAAAGCGTTGGAGGAAAGTTTAACAAGGTTGTAATTAAAATCTTGCCGCTAACAACAGTTCAATGTTCTTGTGCTTCAAACCAAATTTGCGCGCCACCGCTTCATTGGTAAGCCCGCCCTTGTAGGTGTACACCCCTTTCATGAACCACTTGTGAGTGAAGATCATTTCTTCTACACCTCCCTCTTCGGCTGCACGGAGAATGGTTGGTGTAAAGATATTGCTCAAAGCATTCGTTGCCGTATGCGCCACACGTGAAGCCACGTTGGGCACACAATAGTGAATCACATCATGCTTTCTGAAAGAAGGCTTTTTCAGTGTAGTGATCTCAGATGTCTCTACACATCCACCCTGGTCGATACTCAAATCAATAATAAGCGAATCAGGTTTCATCTTGCTCACCATTTCTTCCGTAATCACATGCCTTGCTTTTCCCTTTTCAGCCCGTAATGCGCCAATTAGCACATCCGTGGTTTTTAAGGTTTCGCTTAATGTGATGGTGTCAATTGTAGAAGTATACAGTTGTTGTCCTAAAATGTGTTTGATCCTCCTGAGTTTATAAAGATGGTTATCAAAAACCTGAACATCGGCACCCAACCCAAGGGCTGCTCGCGCTGCAAACTCCGCTACTGTGCCCGCCCCGATTATAACAACTTTCGTTGGAGGCACTCCGGTGATGCCTCCCAGAATCACTCCCTTTCCATCGTTGGCTGTGCTTAAATATTCAGCGGCAATCAACATCACCGTACTACCCGCAATTTCACTCATGGCCCGTATGATGGGCATCCCACCCACTTTATCCTCAATCAGTTCAAAAGCCAGTGAAGTAATTTTTTTCTTAAGAAGCGCCTGAACCTGCTCGGGAAGCAAGTGACCCAGTTGAAGGGCTGAGATGAGTGTCTGCCCAGGGTGCATTAATTCAATTTCCTCTTCCGTAGGAGGTTCAATTTTTAATATGAAATCTGCTTTGTAGACTTCCTGTGGTGAGTGGACAATTTTGGCTCCGGCTTCACTGTACTGCTGATCAGAAAACTTAGACCCTATACCTGCTTTTGTTTCTAACCAAATTTCATGACCATTGTTAACCAATAGTTCGACCGCATCGGGCGTAAGGGTAATGCGGTTTTCCTGAAGTGATATCTCTCTCGGAAGTCCGATAAAAAATGAATTTCTCTTCTTTTTTACTGCCAGCATCTGCTCTTGTGTAGCGAGGCTTGCTTTCGCCAGAGTTTCAAACCCGGTCTTTTTCTTCTCGGTCATGAATTGAAAATGCTATAGTTCGGTGTGTGTTGTCATCAATCGTAATAAATACATTTACATATTTGTGCGGTAAAAGCGAAGGAATCTTTTCGGGCCACTCCACAAAACAATAGTGATCCAAATCAAAATACTCCTCCGTTCCTATATCAAAAGCTTCCGTCTCATTTTTTATCCGGTAAAAATCGAAATGAAAAATTTTCTTGTCGGCTGCTCGGTGGTACTCATTTACAATTGAAAACGTTGGGCTGCTCATAACATCTTTTACCCCAAGCACTTTACCAATCGCCTTGATGAAAGTCGTTTTGCCCGATCCCATCTCACCATGAAAAGCAATTACATTAAATCCTTCCATGGCCTGCATCAGTTTACCTCCAACCTTTTCCAAATCCGCCAATGATACTTTTTCAAATACCTGGCGCGTCACATCAGGATGCATTCTTCGAATTTAATAAAATTATAGGGATTATCATCTCTTCCAGGCTCACACCACCATGCTGAAAAGTGTCTTTGTATAAGTTCACATAATGGTTATAGTTATTTGGATAGGCGAAAAACTGATCTTCAATGGCAAATACATAAGAAGTCGATACATTCATTTTGGGCAGGAACACACGCTCGGGTTTTTGCACCTGCATTACTTTCCCTCCTTCATACCCCAGGTTTTTACCTTGCTTGTATCGGAGGTTTGTATTCACGCTTTTATCGCCAATAATCTTAAAGGGTTTCTTCACTCGAATTGTACCGTGATCAGTAGTAATAATTACTCTTGCATTTTTCTCCGAAATCTTCTTTAGAATTTCAAGAAGAGGAGAATGCATAAGCCATGATTTCGTGATCGATCGATAAGCCGATTCATCAGGCGCCAACTCTCTTACCATGGCCATATCGGTGCGGGCATGCGAAAGCATATCCACAAAATTGTACACAATAACATTTAAGTCGTTTTGAAAAAGGTTATTGATTGTATCCGCTAAATGTCGTCCGGCTTCCAAGTTCTTAATTTTGTGATATGAAGATCTTATCTTGAGGTTATTTCTTTGAATTTGTTTTTCAAGAAAATCATCTTCAAAATTATTTTTTCCTTCATCTTCATCCTCTCCAACCCATAAGTCTGGTTGAAGCTTGGCCATTTCACTCGGCATCATTCCCGAAAAAATGGCGTTGCGTGCATAAGCAGTGGTAGTGGGCAAAATGGAATAATATGTTTCTTCTTTCTCAACATTAAAATACTCACTGATCACCGGCTCTATTACTTTCCACTGATCATACCGAAGATTGTCGATCAGCAACATAAACAACGGTCTCCCTGATTTTAGCTCCGGAAGGACTTTCTTCTTCATAATCTGATGTGAGAGCAAAGGCTTTTCTGCATTCGGTTCATTTAACCAACGATCATAATTTTTAATAATAAACTTGGCAAAGTTTGCATTTGCCTCGGTTTTTTGAGCGTCTAATATTTCAGACATTTCCTGATTGTCAGCTTGGTCAAGTTGCAACTCCCAGAACACAAGTTTTTTATAAATATCAGCCCATTCTTCATGGTTCATCTCCTCCATGAAGGCCATGCTGATCTTCCTAAACTCCTGCTGGTAATTCAGATTTGTCTTTTCGATGACTAATCGTTTATTATCAAAAATCTTTTTAACAGAAAGTAAAATCTGGCTGGGGTTCAATGGCTTGATCAAGTAGTCGGCTATTTTTGAACCGATTGCTTCTTCCATGATGTGCTCCTCTTCATTTTTCGTGATCATAACCACTGGAAGGTTCGGTTTGTAATTTTTAATCAGGCCGAGAGCCTCTAACCCAGACATGCCTGGCATATTTTCATCCAAAAACACAGCATCAAAATGTTTTGCTTCACACATCTCCACAGCATCCGACCCGTTGTTAATGGGAGTAATGTCATAGCCCCGTTGTTCTAAAAAAATGATATGTGGCTTCAATAAATCAATTTCATCGTCCACCCACAAAATGCTATATCTTTGCATAGTTCTAAATTTAGTAAACAGATAGCAGTTATCTGTTATCAAGTAAGTTAATCGTTATCAGTTAATCGTTAATTGTCAATGGAAACTATCAATTATTAACTACTTACCATTTCTATTAACTTTTAACGATTAACTGCAAACGGATAACCGATAACGAATTCCATGAATAAAAAGAAAATTATTAACGATCCTGTTTACGGTTTTATTACGATTCCAAGCGAGCTTCTTTTCGATATCATTTCTCATCCCTGGTTTCAACGACTTCGCCATATTAAACAATTAGGCCTGACGGATTTTGTTTATCCTGCAGCACAGCATACCCGATTTCAACATGCATTAGGCGCCATGCACCTGATGACCAAGGTTCTTGACAATTTAAGAGTGAAGGGAATCGAAATCTCAGCAGAAGAGTATGAAGCCTCGTCACTTTGCGTTCTCTTGCATGACATAGGGCACGGACCCTTATCACACACACTGGAAAATTCTCTTCTTTCTGGAATCAAACACGAGAGCCTCTCCTACTTATTCATGCAACAACTCAACAAAGAGTTTAACGGAGCTCTTAATCTTAGCTTAAAAATATTTCAAAACACGTATAAGCGAAAATTCTTTCATCAACTGGTATCCAGCCAGCTAGACATTGATCGGTTGGATTACCTTAAACGCGATTGCTTCTTTACAGGAGTAATAGAGGGGATGATTGGTGTGGATAGGATCATCTCCTTACTTACTGTTCACAAAGATCAATTGGTAGTTGAGGAGAAGGGGATTTTAAATATTGAAAACTTCCTGAATGCAAGAAGGCTGATGTACTGGCAGGTGTACCTGCATAAAACCACAGTAAGTGCTGAGCGAATGGTATCGAACCTGATTAAGCGTGCTCAAAGTTTAGTTAAGTCTGGGGAGAATTTAGCTGCATCCGAATCGCTACAACTTTTTCTCAACCATACGTACACGATTGACAGCTTTAAAGAGAATCAGAAAGTGTTAAAAGCCTTCGGCCTATTAGATGACCATGATATTTGGGGTGCCATTAAATACTGGCAAACTCACTCCGATTTCATTCTCTCTACTTTAGCGAAGATGTTATTGGAGCGAAATCTCTTCCAGATAATTTTAAGCAACGACCCAATCAGTAAAACTAAAGTAGAAGAGATCAGAACAGGTATAACAAAAACATTCGGAATTCTTCGTGCAGAGTCATCTTATTTTTACTCGTATGGCTCCGTAACCAATGAAGCATATACGGAAGGTCAAAAAATAAACATCCTCACCAAGGGTGGCGAGCTCTTAGATATTGCCCAGGCATCCGATTTACCCAACATTAAAGCCATCAGCAAAATCGTTAAAAAAAATTATCTCTGCTGGCCTAAAAATGTATCTTTGTAATTAGTCCTTAGTCAATAGTCATTAGTCGTTAGACTATGCCCGCGCGACTGTCAACTAAGTACGCATTGACTATTGACTATTCCCATGGAGTTTACAATTCAACAAATAGCCGCCATGTTGGGCGGTGAAGTTAAAGGTGAGAGCAATGGAAAGATTAACATGCTGGCTAAAATCCAGGATGCTAAGAAGGGTCAGATTGCATTCTTATCAAATCCGAAATACGAAAATTTCATTTATACAACACAGGCCTCGGCAGTTATTATCAGCAAAAGTTTTGTTCCTAAAAAAGAAATTACTTCAACACTCATTTTAGTAGATGATCCCTATCTTAGTTTTACAGTTCTTTTAGAGGAGTATCATAAACTCTTGAGTTTTCAAAAGTCCGGTATTGAAGAACCAAGTTTTATCGGTTCAAACAGTATTGCAGGGAAAAACATTTATCGCGGTGCTTTCTCCTACATCGGTAACAATGTACAGATAGGTGACAACGTAAAAATTTACCCACATGCTTTTATTGGAGATAACGTTCAGCTCGGCAGCAACACCATTCTTCACCCGGGTACAAAACTATATGCCGATACGAAAGTGGGTAGCAACTGTGTCATTCATTCCGGTACGGTCATTGGCAGCGATGGTTTTGGTTTTGCACCTCAGGCAGACGGAACCTATAAATCAATTCCGCAATTGGGCAATGTAATTATTGAAGACAACGTGACCATTGGCGGAAATACAGTGATTGATTGTGCTACACTTTTTGGCGATTCAACAATAATTCGAAAAGGAGTTAAGCTTGATAACCTTATTCAGGTAGCCCACAATGTTGAAGTAGGAAAAAATACTGTCATTGCTGCGCAGGCTGGAATATCCGGATCAAGTAAGGTTGGGGAGAACAGCATCATCGGAGGGCAGGTAGGAATTGCCGGACATCTTGTCATTGCGAACAATACCGGCATTGGTGCACAATCGGGAATCTCTAAATCCATCAAGGAAGAGGGTCAGAAAATAATAGGATACCCGGCATTTGATGTGATTGATTACTTCAAATCGTATGCAGTATTTAAGAAATTACCAGATCTCAATCAGCGGCTGCGTGAGCTTGAGAAAAAGGTCTATGGATCTGATTATTCCAACAGTAAAACTATGTCTTCTGAAGCCGCTGACCAGTAACTGTGTTCTACTTTAAATCCCTGATAATCAGCAAAAAGCATTTGTTTTGGATTATCTCCTGATAGGGATTAACTTTGCCAACTTTTAAAAGTCGATGCTAAATTTCAAACAGCAAACTATCCAGAAGTCGGTGACCCTTTCGGGTGTGGGCTTACATACAGGTGCAAAAACGAACATGACGTTCGTTCCGGCAAAACCTAATCATGGAATTAAATTTCAGCGCGTTGATCTTCCTGGCTCACCTATTGTTGATGCCGATTGCGATAATGTAGTGGACATTTCACGCGGAACTACGATTGAACAAAGTGGTGCGCGTGTAAGTACAATTGAACATACGCTTGCAGCACTGGTGGGATTGCAAATTGATAATGTTCTGATTCAACTTGACGGACCTGAGTGCCCTATTATGGATGGTAGCTCCATTCAATTTGTAGATATTTTAAAAGAAGCTGGTGCGGAAGAACAAAATGCCATTCGCGATTTTTTCGAAGTGCAGCAACCTATATTTTATCGTGAAGCTGCACGCAATGTTGAAATTGCTGCACTGCCGTTAGACGATTACCGTGTAACTGTTATGGTGGATTATAATTCTCCCGTACTAGGTAGTCAGCATGCATCGTTAACCGATATTCATCAATTCGAAAAAGAAATAGCATCCTGTCGTACGTTCTGTTTCCTGCATGAATTGGAAATGTTGTACAAAAATAACCTTATCCGTGGTGGTGATTTGAACAATGCAATCGTAATTGTTGATCGCGTGGTGAAGGATGATGAACTTGATAACATTGCCAAAATGTTGGGCAAACCAAAAGTTGAAGTTAAGCATGAGGGCATTCTGAATAATATTGATCTGCGATTTAAGAACGAACCTGCCCGTCATAAACTTCTTGACATTATTGGCGATCTCGCTTTAGCGGGTCGCCCGATCAAAGCCCAGCTTTTAGCAGCACGACCTGGCCATGCAGCCAACGTAGCATTTGCAAAGAAGTTAAAAAAGGCAATGCAGGAGGATGACAAAAAAGGGAAACCAAAATACAATCCCAATCTTCCTCCGGTGATGGACATCAATAAAATCTTATCCACTCTTCCGCACCGCTATCCGTTTTTACTGATTGACAAAATCATTTACCTCGATAAAGAAAGCGTAGCTGGTGTAAAGAATGTGACCATGAACGAGCCATTCTTTCAGGGTCATTTTCCGGGAAACCCTGTAATGCCCGGTGTTTTACAAGTGGAGGCCATGACTCAGGTGGGTGGTATTTTGGTCATGAATACAGTGCCCGACCCTGAGAATTATTGGACCTATTTTATGGGTATAGATGATTGCCGTTTTAGAAAAATGGTACTTCCCGGGGATACACTCGTCATTCAGTGCGACTTGTTAGCACCAATTAAGCGCGGTATTGCAAAAATGCGCGGGCGCGCATATGTGGGAAATTCATTAGTTTGTGAAGGCACAATGACGGCTTTAATTTCTCGTAAAGATTCATGAGTAATTACCCATTAGCCAACGTACATCCGGAAGCCAAAATTGGTAACAATGTTATCATTGAACCGTTTGCAACCGTTCAAAAGGATGTTGTGATTGATGATGACTGCTGGATAGGGCCAAACGCCATTATATGGGATGGTTCACGCTTGGGAAAGAATGTAAAAATCTATCCCGGAGCATCCGTATCATCTATTCCACAGGATCTGAAATTCTCAGGGGAAAAAACTGAAACACACATTGGTGATAACACGGTTATCCGCGAGTATGTAACGATCAGCCGCGGCACAACCGATAAATTCAAAACCGTTATTGGTAAGAATTGCCTGCTTATGGCCTACGTACACATAGCCCACGACTGCATGATTGGCAACAACTGTATTCTTGTAAACACAGTTCAAGTTGCCGGGCACGTCACTATTGAAGATTGGGCGATTATTGGAGGTGCCAGCGCATTACATCAATTTGTGAAAGTAGGCGCTCATGTTATGCTTTCAGGCGGATCGCTTGTGCGTAAAGATGTTCCACCGTTTACGAAAGCCGCTCGTGAACCACTGGCCTATGCGGGTATTAACACGGTGGGCTTGCGCAGAAGAGGATTTACATCAGAAAAAATAACAGAGATACAGGAAATATATCGCTACATTTTTCTGAAGGGTATGAATAACAAAAAAGCATTGGAATTAATAGAAACCTCTATTGCGGCAAGCGAGGAACGGGATTACATTCTGAATTTCATTAAATCTTCCGAGCGCGGAATTATGAAGGGCTATGGCTCTGCCGATTAACCAATTAACAATTGGCAACGATCAATTGACAATTCAAGTCAATGATTTAAGTAAACGCTTTAACCGTGAGTGGATTTTTAGGAATCTCAATTACACATTTCAATCTGGGAAAATATACGCGATTACCGGCCCAAATGGTTCGGGAAAATCTACGCTCTTACAAGTATTGTGGGGTCAGCTACCTCAAACCTCTGGCTCAGTAATTTATAGTTCTGAAAAGGAGGGCATTTCCGTAGAAGATATTTTCAGTCATGTATCCATTGCAGTACCCTACATGGACTTGATTGAGGAATTTACACTGCAAGAGCAGCTTCGTTTTCATTTTCGCATGCGGAACATGCGATCGGGCCTTACCCTTGATAGCATACTTGATAAACTGTACCTGACTCATGCTAAAGACAAGAGCATCTCCAATTTTTCTTCAGGAATGAAGCAACGACTTAAATTAGGGCTGGCTTTTTATACACAAGCAAGCGTAATTTTTTTGGATGAGCCGGGTACCAATCTTGATGAACAAGCTTTCACCTGGTACATGGATAACCTGAAGGAGTTACCGAAAGAAGTACTTGCTTTCATTGCCTCTAACCAGCGAAATGAATATCCCGAGAATTCGGAGGTGATAAATTTATTGAGGTTTAAATGATCTTAACCTTTTGCAGCGCGGTGCCGCGAACTCCTCTTACAGTTTTTGTAAGGGGGATGCCGGAACAAGTCCGGCAAGAGGTTCATTGCAGTACTCGAAGTCGGTTACCAACT
Organism: Cyclobacteriaceae bacterium; assembly: GCA_031400675.1. Lineage (GTDB taxonomy): Bacteria > Bacteroidota > Bacteroidia > Cytophagales > Cyclobacteriaceae > UBA2336. Next base: position 19,855 of record JANNQJ010000143.1, on the reverse strand, counting down.
CCAGACAAACATCCATTAACCCTAAATTTCGGTGTTTTTATACACTTTATTTGATTTTGTGAGTTATAAGTACCAAATTCGAACCAATAGAAACCTTATGAAAATGAAATTACTGATTAGAACACTTTCTTTAGTTGTAATAGCTTCGTTGACCCTGTTTTTTGCCAATTGTGGCGGTGGTGAAGATGAAAAAGATCCTGAAGAAGTTCAGCTTGGAAAACTTTCTAAGACTTGGAGCATAAAAACTTCAGGTGGAGCCGATTTAGAAGGTGATGACAGAACTGCCGATTTTGCAAATTTCAAATTAACTATTTCGGGAGAGTATGATTCTGGTAGCCCAGAGGGTCCTTATGACTACGATGTAACCGGTAGCAGACCGAACCCCAGCCCGTGGCCTGATGCTGCAAACGGAAATGGGGGAACATGGACTTTTGAGGGCACACCCGATGGAGATTCAGGGTTGATTGTAAGAGATGATGGCATTGGTATGAATTACACCATTAGCGGTGGCGAATTAACGTTAACCTTCAATTTTACTGGACCCGGCTATGATGGTGCAAGAACTGCGGAAGTCGGAGGCAACTGGACATTTGTTTTTAATTAAGATATTAATATTGCTTAGAAAAGAAGGCCTCAATTGAGGCCTTTCTTATTTTAGCACGACCACCGTAATCCCATCTCCTCCGCGTTCAACATGTTCATCAGCAAAGGAGGCCACCTGCTTGTATTTTTTTAGTTGTTCGCGCACTACTTTACGCAGCACACCTTCGCCTTTTCCGTGTAGAATTTTTATTTCACCATGGCCAAGTAAAATGGCATCATCCATATATTGTTCCAGAATACTAACTACTTCTTCTACCCTTTTACCACGAATATCCAGTGTAGAGTTAAACCGGGATTGCTTTTCGTGTAATCGAATACCGATAGACTGCAATTTCCTTGCAACCACAGTTGTTACTGTCTGACCCGTTAGTTTTTCGAGCTTCGAAAGACTTACAGTTGATTTCAATTCGCCAAACTGAACAATCGCATTCTTTCCTTGCACAGATATCAATACTCCACTGCTGTCCTGTCCGATGATGCGTACCCGATCGTTAGGTTGTATCGTATCCGCCTCAGTCTTTTCCTTTTTAACAGGTTGATGTTCTACTTTCTTTGAAAGCTCCTGCAGGTTCTTCCTGACTTTTAGTGTTTCTTTTCGTTCGGCCTGGTTTTCCCGGATATGACGAATGGTCTTTTCAATCTCTTTGTTCGTTTCTCTTAACAATGAGTTGGCTTCCAGTTTTGCCTTGTCAATAATCTCCTTCTTTCGCGATTCGAGTTCAGAGGTAAGCAAATCATACTTCGAAAGCAATAATTTCAACTCCCGCTCCTGCTTCTCCAGGTTTCTGACTTTCTCAGTCAGTTCATTTTTTTCTTTCTCCAGGTTTCTCACCAACGATTCAAAACCCATTAACTCTTTACCCACCAACTGTTGAGCTTCTTCAAGTGCATGCTTGGGTAATCCGGTCTTTTGGGCGATCTCCAGCGCAAAGGAGCTTCCGGGCTTACCGATATCCAACATGTATAATGGCACTAAGTTCTTTTCATCGAACCGCATGGCCGCATTTCGGATTCCCGCATGGTGCCCGGCAAACAACTTCAGATTATAATAATGTGTAGTGGCAACTCCCCATACTTTCTTATCAAGCAATGAATGAAGTATCGATTGCGCAATGGCTCCTCCGAAATTCGGATCCGTACCTGAGCCCAATTCATCCATTAAAATCAACGATCGATCCGTAGCATGCTGAAGAAAGAATGCCATGTTCTTTAAATGACTGCTGTAGGTACTCAAATCATTTTCAATAGATTGCTGGTCTCCGATGTCAATAAAAATATCCTGAAAGATGCCTGCAACAGAATCCGGTGAGACGGGTATCAGCAGTCCGCATTGGATCATGTATTGAAGCAATCCAACGGTTTTCAGGCAAACTGATTTACCTCCCGCATTGGGTCCCGATACCAATAACATTCTTTCCTGCTCGTGAAGTTCTATATCCAACGGAACAACTTCCCGTTTTCCCTTCAAGCTCAAATACAACAACGGATGCCTCGCCTTACGCCAGTTCAACACAGGAGTTGGCTTGAGTTGTGGCAGATCAGCATGCAGGTCAATTGACAACTTGGCTTTAGCACGGATGAAATCAATCTGAGCCAGAAATTGATATGCAATTTTTAATTCGGGGAGTTGAACTCTCACTTCATCCGTAAGTTGTTTTAATATGCGGATGACTTCCCGCTTCTGCGCATGTTCTAAGTCACGAATTTCATTGTTGGCTTCCAGTACTTCTGTCGGCTCCATGAACACCGTTTGCCCCGAGGCAGATTCATCGAGAATAAATCCTTTCATCCTGCGCTTATGTTCTGCCAGAATCGGAATTACCAACCGGCCTTCCCGGATAGTAGGCAAGGCACCTTCCGGAACCCATTCCTGCTCAATCGCATGCCGGTACACGTGATCCACTAATTTTCTCAGGCGGCCTTGCTCGTCTCGCAACTTTTTTCGTACGCGACTTAGTTCAGGGCTGGCAGAATCTTTAACTGTACCGTTTTCATCAATCATCGAAAGAATTCGATGACTGATTTCTTTAGAAATTGTTATCGGAATTGTAAGTTGGAAGAGTGCTGGGTAAAACTCTTTCATCTTTACTAAAAAATCACGACAGGTAAGAATAGTTTGTAAAGAATAAACCAACTGTATAAACTCCGGTTCATCCAGGTAATTTCCCTCCAGTGTTGCTTTCTTGAAAAATTCAACTGGGTTAATAAAATGGTTGGTGGGAAAATTTTCACCTTTTTCAAGAATCTGCTTAAACTCAAGGTTCTGATGTAAAAGGGGCAAAATCCTTTCCGCACTTACCTGAAAATGTAATTCATCGATTAGCTCTATACCCAAAGATGAAAGGCAATAGGTATGCAGTTTCTGTCGGATTTGATCAAACCCGAGCTTAGATTCGAAGTCACTTGGATAGGTCATCTGCAGGTTTTGCGCCAGCCCGTTGAGCTTGCAAATTCAGTGAATCAACCAGCACAGTGTAGATGTACTCAAGCTTTTTCGGATTAGCGATGTAGTACTCAAATGATTTACGGAAAACAGAATCAGGAACATCCGTCTTCTCGAATATTTTTGTCTCAAATTTCGGGAATACTTTCTTTATCGAATCAAAAGGGATGCCTACACCCCCTAGTTTCTCCTCAGCAAGATAAATTTCAGTCAGGATTGCCACCATCTCTTGCTCAGTTAAAACACTCTCAGGTGTTTTTTCAGGCTTACACGCTATCGCAAGAAAAACAAAAGCTAACCCCAGGAGGCTAAACCGGCTGATTTTCCTTCTAAAACTTAATTTTACCTGATCTCTAAACATGGGAGCAAAGTAAGTCACATTTCTTTATTTTTGAAACTTGCTCCTCCAAGTACAGGAGTTTACAGAAATTGGTACTGATGAAAGAACTTTTAAAAAAACTGCGCAAATACGAAATTCAAATCCGCAAGGCTATTAACAGCCAGATGCAGGGAGACTTTCGCTCCGTATTTAAAGGTACCGGTCTTGAATTTGATGATGTAAGGCCTTACCAGTATGGTGATGATATCCGCACCATTGATTGGAACGTTTCCGCAAAAGGTCATGGTACATTTGTAAAGACATTCCGGGAAGAAAAAGAACAGACTGTTTTTTTTATACTGGATGTAAGTGCTTCACAGGAAATTGGTGCTGCCGGAAAAACAAAAGTTGACATTGGTAGAGAAATTTGTGGAGTGCTGTCTCTTTCAGCTGTAAAAGAATCAAGTCACGTGGGGTTAATCTGTTATTCCGATCAACGCGAGCTATACATCAAACCCACTAAAGGTATCTCACAAGCTTACCAGATCATTCATGGATTGGTCCACCTGAAGACTCAGTCATTGAAAACAAATCTCAACAAAGCCCTGGCATTCGTCCTCAATGCTATTAAACGAAGGAGTGTAGTAGTTCTGATTTCTGACTTTATTGACGACCATGAGTATTTTGATAATTTAAAAGCACTCGCCAGAAGACATGATCTAGTGATGATACACCTGAGCGATAAACGCGAAACGAAATTACCCAAGCTTGGTATTGTACCCGTAATAGATAAGGAAACTAAAAGGACGTTGTGGGTTAACACATCGTTTAGTGATTTCAGACAAAAGATAAGCAAACGACTTGACGACCGAAAAACTGCACTGGAAAAGTTTAGCCGAAAGCACCAGATTAATTTTATATCGTTGGATACGGATGAAGATTATGTTCCCAAGCTGCTCAGGCTATTTAAGGTAAGAAACAGGTCGGTTAAAACAACATGAGGTTGACCATAAGAAGAAGGATGTTGAGAGATTCTGGATTGTGTTTCTACGTAATCACACTTTACCTTTTCACACAGGTAACGGTACACGCACAGGAGATAAAAGTTTCCGGAGGATTTTTGAAAGACAGCATTCAGATTGGTGAACCCGTTGGATATTATTTGACTGCTGCGTACCCTCAAGCGCTTACTGTGCTTTTCCCCGATTCTACTTACAGCTTTGTTCCGTTCGAGTTTGACAGGAAAAAAAACTCTCAAACCCAGACGTTAGAAGGAGTAAGTCATGATAGCGTGGTGTACTACTTGAGCTCATTTGAAATAGATAAAGTACAATACTTAAGTTTACCAGTATTTGTTACCAGTGCCCGAGATTGTACAGCGTATTCTCCTTTAGCAGACAGTATATACCTGGTTGAATTAGTAACAACCCCTACTGATACAATAAGCGCTCAGAATCTTCCACTGCGAACAAACACGCTGTACGAAAGGGTTTTTAGTCAATTCAATTATATTATTCTGATTATTTCAGTTGCTGTATTGATGTTGGCTGCCGGTATCGTGTGGATCGCATTTGGCAAAAGGATAATAAAGTACTTTAAGCTAAAGAATCTTCAAAAAAGTCATTCGAAATTTATGCGTGCCTTCACCGAAGAGTTTCAACAATTGAATAATATATTTTCCAATGAAAAAGCTGAAGCTACCATTTCACTCTGGAAAAAGTACCTTGAGCAGCTGGAGCAAAGGCCGTACACCAAATTAACAACACGCGAAACAATTGAAATGGAGCCTAATGAAAAACTTGGTGTCAACTTAAAAATGATTGACAGGGCCATTTATGGAAACCAAACCTCCGTGAATGAACCATTAGAAGAACTGAAAAGATTTGCGGAGGAACGATTCCTTAAAAAGTTGGAGGAGGTAAAGAATGGATGAGTTGAATATTGCAGAACCATGGTACTCGCTTGACTGGTTCATGCCAGACACCCTATTGTCGTTTACATGGGAAAGAACCCTATTCTTATATCTCATTCCTGCCGTGCCACTTTTGTTTCTTGTTCGATGGCTGTGGCGCTTTCGTTTCAATCAGAAATTACCCGTAGCGGTTACACAAAAAGAGCTGAAGAGTTCTGCATTCACATTGGTTCGGTTTATTCCTGACTTGCTGCTTATGCTTGTCATGATATTGATACTCACATCTCTTGCGCGACCACAGAAAACCAATGAAAAGGTAGAGCAATGGACAGAGGGTATCGACATCATGCTTGCTATTGATATTTCTCAATCCATGCAAATCGAAGACTTTACACCGAATCGATTACAGGCAGCTAAAGTTGTCGCCCAGCGATTCATTGAAGGAAGGTTACAGGATCGAATAGGTATTGTGGTGTTTTCAGGAGATGCGTTCTCGCTAGCCCCCCTCACTACCGATTACGAATTATTGAAATCATATCTGAAAGAAATCAGTTTTGAGATGATAGAAAACAGGGGAACCGCTATTGGCAGCGCCATGGCTGTTGTAACCAACAGAATGCGCGAATCAGACACAGAATCAAAGGTATGCATTTTACTGAGCGATGGCGACAACACAGCCGGTAACATCGATCCCATCACGGCTGCCGAACTAGCAGCTGCTTACGGCATTAAAGTATACACGATTGTAGTAGGCAAAGAAGGACTCGTACCTTATGGAAAAGATTTCTTTGGAAAAACACAAATGGTGGAGAACACCGTTGACGAAACTACGATGCGAAAGATTGCAGAAATCGGTGGAGGTCAATTTTTCAGGGCAACCGATAACAGTGCATTGGAGCAGGTCTTCAAACGTATTGATCAATACGAAAAGGCAGAGATCAAAGAAACCCGTTTCAAGGATACTGCTGATTACTACTACAATTATTTATCTTGGGCAGTTGCGCTTTTTTTGGTATGGCTCCTCACGAAATCTACGTTCATCAGTAACGTACTGCAGGATTAGAGTGCGTCAAACTGAGCGGTGTATAATAATTTTACTCCCAGTGTTAACATTACACCACCCAAAATAATATTCATGAATTTAATAATTTTTGGTGTTAGCACTGCTCTTAGTTTATCGGCAAGCTTCGCTTTTATGAGATCGGTTACAAATACAGTACCTACAATAGAAAATAAAAATGTAAGTGCCTGAGGTCTTGTAGTGTATCCTAGTTCGCTGGTTGCAATACTGATAGTCCCAATCCAAAATATCAATACCATGGGGTTAAACCCGTTAATAATAAAACCTTTGGCCATTAACCTCAACGGGCTTGTTTCTTCAACATGCTCAGCACTAAAACTTACCTTTCTTCTGCTTTTAATGAAAAGGTAATAAGCGCCAAAACAAAAAATTATTAATCCACCAATGTAGCCAAGATACAATTGGAATTGCGGGCTGCTAAAAAAGCTGGAAAATCCCAGATAGGAAAGTGAGATATACAGGGCATCGCTAAACGATATGCCAATGGCCACATACACTCCACTCCAAAAACCCCTTTCAATACTGGTTTGAAGAAGTGTGAAAAAGACTGGCCCTACGAGTATGGCGAGCACGAAACCAGAAAAAACTCCCCTAAGAACGATTTCCATTCGTATGGTTTTCAAGAAAAGATTTCCAATCCTCCAGTTGAACAGTCTTAATAACACGTGGAAATTTATTTTGTCCTCCAACTTTTCCTTTTGATTCCATCCAATCGTAAAAAACCTTAACCGGTAATATATCCACATGAACTTCCTTTAATGCAGCGCTCCGCTCCACTGCATAATCATCGTTCAAGATTTTTAAATGTTCATCAATCCGTTCTCTTAGCACTTTCTTATCCACTTTGTCATCTGTGCCCACATACCAATGATGCGCAAATAAAGAACCATGCGGTATGCCCGCCACTGTAAACTCCTTTACTGCAATGTTTAATTCATTGGAAACCAATTCTATTGCCTTATTCATGTTATCGACAGACAAGTGCTCTCCGCATAAGCTCAAAAAATGCTTGGTTCTGCCAGTGATCACGATCTCCGATTCTTCAATTGAAGTAAACTTGATTACATCACCAATCAGATAGCGCCATGCGCCTGAGCAACTGGATAGTAACACAGCATACTCTTTACCTTCCTCTACCTCATCTATTAGCAACGCTTCAGCATCTGATTTGATCTCACCATTGGCATCAAAATTCTTGTCTTCAAAAGGAACGAACTCATAAAAGATACCATTGTTCAACACAATTCGCATGGCTCGCCTGTTGGGGTAAGCCTGGAATGCTACAAAACCCTCTGAGGCAAGATAGGTTTCAATATAATGAATGGGCTTATCTAATAATTTTTCAAATCCCTTTTTGTACGGATCAAACGACACACCACCGTGGACATACACTTTCAGGTTAGGCCAAATCTCATGTATGTTGTTAAGCTTATGATACTTAATAATTTTCTCCATCAGTATCTGAATCCACGCAGGTACGCCTACAATAATCCCGATGTTCCACTTTTTTGCATTCCGGGTAATCTCATCCAGCTTGGCATCCCAGTTTTGATTTTTGGCAATCTTCTTTCCAGGTTTATAAAAATGTTGAAACCAAAAGGGAAGTTTCGCGGCCTGAATGCCAGTCAAATCTCCTTCAAAAAAATTGCCCTTTTTGTTCAAATGTGTGCTGCCTCCTAACATCAATATGCCGGCTGTAAAAAAATCGGCCGGTAAATCGTATTTTGAAAGGGTAAGAATTTGTCTGATACTTGTTTTTTGGATAGCCTTCGTCATCTCTTTGGTTACCGGGATGTGTTTAGAAGCCGATTCGGAAGTACCTGAACTCAACGCAAAATATTTGATACGTCCCGGCCAACAAACATTTTTTACCCCCGTCAAGGCTAGTTTCCACCAGTCGCTGTAAATTTTGTTATAGGAATGTATCGGTATATTCCGCTTAAAGATTTTATAAAAATCCTTGTCTCCTTTTCTGAAGGCGTTCAGAATATCCTGGAAGTTGTAATATTTGCCAAAATCAGTTTGATTGGCAAATATCAGGAGTTCTTTCAATTCCTTTTTTTGTAGATCGAATGGAGAAGTGTATTCTTGCTCCATCATTTCGCGTAAGCGAATTCCTTTTTTAAGCAAGGTTCCTAATATCGCCATATCTTTGTGATGAGTTAAAATTGAACGAGCCGGCCCGGATGATACGTTCGGACGGGCACCAAAAATACGGAATGAACATTAAAAATAATATAGAAAAATATACGCAATCGCTTCCAAAAGGGTGTAACCTGATTGCCGTAAGCAAAACACAACCAATTGAAAAAATTCAGGAAGCCTATAATGCCGGACAACGGGCTTTTGGTGAGAATAAAGCACAGGAACTTTCCTTGAAGTATGAGTCGCTCCCAAAAGACATTCAATGGCACATGGTTGGCCACCTCCAGAGCAACAAGGTCAAATTCATTGCTTCATTTGTCCACATGATCCACTCGGTGGACACCTTGAAATTACTTCAGGAAATTGACAAACAAGCCCGTAAGAACAACCGCACCATTAGCTGCCTCTTGCAAATACATATTGCCGATGAGGACACAAAGTTTGGATTCGCAGAAAGTGAAGCTATTGAATTGCTTGAGTCAGGCGCACTAAATAGTCTAAATAGTATTAAGATTGTTGGGTTAATGGGTATGGCTACGCTCACATTGGATATAGGCAAAATTCGGAGCGAGTTTAAAACCCTTAAATCATTGTTCGAGAAAATAAAGGACATGAGCCTATCCGAAAATGTTGAAATGAAAGAACTTTCAATGGGCATGAGCAATGATTACACAATTGCTGGTGAAGAAGGTAGCACAATGGTAAGGATTGGTACCGCAATCTTTGGAGAAAGGATGACCTCACCCTAAATCCTTCTCCAAAGGAGAGGGATTTTTCTTTTCTTTGCACCTTCTCCTCTTGAGAAGGGGTTGCGGATGAGGCAACACGTAACGATTAACAATTCAAAATTATGAACCAGAAAAAATCTCTATTGGTTGGCGTAATTTTAGGCGGACTTGGAGTTGCGCTTGGGGCTTTTGGAGCACATGCTTTAAAAGCTACGCTTACTCAAACCGGGCGATTGGAAACTTTTGAACTCGCTGTGCGGTATGAATTCTATCATGCCTTTGCATTGCTATTTATCGGTATACTTCAGCAATTCTTAAACACGAAGTATTTGCGAATAGCCTCGTTGCTATTCTTTACAGGAACTCTTTTTTTCAGTGGAAGTTTATACATGTTATGTTTTACCAACCACACAACATTTGCCATCGTAACACCTGTCGGAGGCATCTTGCTTATTTTAGGGTGGTTATTCTTAGGACTTGGGATTTATAGCAAAAAATAAAGCCGCCCGGGTTAGGAACGACTCACAATACGTTCTATAAAAATATTATTGAGGCTCTTTCGCTATTACCTCCGTTGTAAACGTAATAGAAGCATCGGTTATTGAATTTGAAAGAATTGGTAATGTTTTAGTCTGCTTATTCATCTTGCCCGCACTATTGAACCCAACTTTTATTTCTCCGCTCGTTCCAGGCATAATCGGATCGCGTGGCCATTCTGGAGTGGTACATCCGCACGAGGTTTGAATGTTTGTAATAATAAGTGGTTGATTGCCCGTATTCTTAAACTTAAATATGCGCTCAACAACTTCGCCCTGTGTGATGTTACCAAAATCATATGTGTTTGCTTCTAATGTTAAAACGGGGCCATCCACTTTAACAGCTGGAGTTTGCTGTTTTGCCTCTTGAGCAAATGCTAATGACCCAATCAATACCAGAACTCCTAAAATTGAATACTTCTTCATATCTTATTTTTTTTTCAAAGTTAATAAGCTTGGAACAACAATACTGCCAATACCATTCAAAAATTTGTTAGATTATTCAAAGACCCCTGTCCATTACAAATTATGACACCTGGTAACCTCATCGGATCGGAAATCATTGAAAAATATGGCAATAGAGTAAGGCTTCGGGTGTGTGGGCTATGTTGGAAAGAGGATAGTTTATTGATGGTAAATCACGGATTATTAACTAAAGGTGATTTTTGGGCACTGCCTGGTGGCGGAATAGAATTTGGGCAGTCAGCCCCCGATGCGTTGATCCGTGAATTTAAGGAAGAGACTTCAATCGACATTACGACAGGCAAGTTGCTCTTTATCTGCGAATTCCTGAAGCCTCCACTCCATGCGGTGGAGTTATTTTTTGAGACGTTTTATGAGGGGGGGTTACCCACAATCGGGACTGATCCCGAGAATACTCCCGATACGCAAATTATCAAGGAAGTAGGGTATCTTGGTTTTAGCACCATAATGTCAATTCCTGTTGACGAACGTCATGGAATTTTTCGCTTTGTTAAAACCAGCGAAGATTTAAAAAAGTTGACTGGATTTTACAGAATATAGCCCTAAAACAGAGAATTTACACTCTAAATATTTATTATTGTAAGATCAGCCATAACAAAAAATTGCTTTGCAGACAACCGCTCTTACCTATAAACTCATAAAAAAAATTAAAGATGAACGTTTTGATGAAGATAAAATTCATCAATACGCGCTTTTCATGAATATCGGTACCCGCGATTTTCAGGTAGGGGTTGTTGATTTGGAGGATGACCGGTTTCTTGTTCTTGAAGATTTTGTATTTCCCAGTGTATCGTCTCATCAGGAATTAGTTTCCGCACTCGATCAACTTTTTGAAGCTCACGCATTCCTGAAAGCAGGATTCTGGAAACAGATCAAAATATCCTTTAAAAACCAAAGTTTTGTACAAGTCCCTCAGGCTTTATATTCAGAAGATGCCCTTGTCGATTATCTTAAGTTTAACAGCCACATCAATAGCGATCAGGAAGATTTTTTACCGGTGTCATCAAAAAGTACGCAAGCTGTAACGGTGTTTGCTGTTCACAAGGACATCAAAGCATGGCTCGAAAATATTTATCCAAATAACACACCCCTATTTGTTCATCAATCTGGCGTATTGATCGAGGGGATCATGCAATCGGCAGGCAACCGACAAGACAATCCGCTTTACGTGTATGTGGATCGGTTTAAATTGCATGTACTTTCTACACACAACGGAAAATTGATTTACTACAATCAATTTGTCATCAAACAATTCTCGGATTATGTAAAATACATTATGCTGGTGCTGAAGTCACTGAACATGAATCAGCAAACGAGCGAGGTTGTGCTATGGGGGTACATCGGGAAAAAATCACCGCACTACCACGAATTTTATAAATATATTAACAACGTAACTTTTGGTGAGCGGCCCAAATATCTTCAGTTTGGTTATTTCTTTGATGAGGTACAAGAACACCATTTTTTCGATCTGTACAGCATTCATTTGTGTGGATAAGTCCTTTGGCATAAGGTATAAGGGTATAGATCTATAAGATTGGCTTAAGGGATAAGACACAATGAAATGGGATAAATGCGAATAATAACTTTTGAAGAATAAGCCTGCCATATACCATCCACACCTATACCCCTATACCTCATAAGCATGAAAAAACGTGTAGCGCTCTTCCCAGGTTCGTTTGATCCGTTTACAAAAGGTCATGAAGATATTGTGTTGCGCGGACTTGAACTATTTGATGAGATCATCGTTGCCATCGGGTACAATACCCAGAAAAGCGTGCGTTACTTTGAAATTGAACTCATGACGAATCTCATTAACAAAACCTTTGAGAAGTACCCAAATATTAGAGTGACACAGTTTGCTGAACTTACAGCCGAATTTGCCAGGAAAAACGGAGCTTCTTTTCTGTTGCGCGGCCTCCGCAATACAACCGATTTTGAATATGAGAATAGCATTGCCCAAATTAACCGCGAGCTTTACCAAGAATTAGAATCTGTATTTCTAATCACGTCACCCAAATTTGCCTGGATTAGTTCTTCCATAATTCGTGAAGTGCACCGGTACAAAGGTGATGTTTCGAAGTTTCTTCCGTACAAACTTTAAAGTTCCGACTTTATCTTCGTGAGTTGATAATACTCTTCAAAAACGTAATGAATTGATTTGTAAGAATGTTGAAGTGCGTGGTATACTTCTTTTGGATTCATCCAGCGCAATTCTTCAATATCTTCCTCCACAGCTGGCTTCATTCTCGAGTCGTCTACAACATCCATGATGTACCAACGGGTTTTTTTGAGCATACTGCTTTTATTCATGGTATAAGTATGCCATGTGGTACAAATCTTCTTCCCAATTTTCACAGTAACATTGCACTCCTCTCCTACTTCTCGTAGGGCTGTTTCTTTATACTTCTCTTTCCTTTCCTTTTTTCCTTTTGGTAAATCCCACTTTTTCATGCGATAGATCATCAGAAACTTATCCTTCTTCCGAATTAACCCGCCAGCGGCCCTTACTACTTTAAATTTATTCCGGAGGTATGTTTTTACCAATTCGTAATCTAATACCGTAATGTGCAATGATAACAATGCAATGGGTATGGGAGAGTTCAGAAAATCAAGTAATAAATCCAGGTCAGCCTCTTTAACATTTTTTACCCATACATTATGGATAAGTTTGGCCCGGGTAACTGGTTCGTGTGTTGCATTAATGACCTGATTAAATTGGTCGCTCGAGGGATTCTCGTCAGTCTTGTAAATCCGTACTGGAATATCATTAATGAAAATGATCATGATAGAAACATTATAACTTTTACCATGTTCGCAAAAGAATGAATTATTTGGAAGCAGACAAGCTTATTCAAAATTTTTTAGTGGTGATTCTAAAAATTTAATCTGGAGCCGAAAATCATGACCCCACTTTCGCTAACTATGATGAGAAGTGTTTAATTTGGCCTCGTATGCCAATTATCAAGATACAGGAACAAACAGCGGGCAAGGTAGCCGCCATGTTGCTTCAAATCGAGGCCATTAAGCTTAACACAGATAAGCCGTTCACCTGGAGTTCAGGGTGGAAATCTCCTATATATTGCGATAACAGGCTTTCATTATCTTATCCGGAGATTCGAACCTCTATAAAGGAAGGATTAGCACAGGCTATTCGCGAAAATTTCGCTTCTGCGGAAGCTATTGCCGGGGTTGCCACTGCGGGTATACCTCAAGGTGTGTTGGTGTCAGAAGCTATGAACCTGCCCTTCCTGTATGTACGCGCTAAACCGAAGGATCATGGCATGGAAAATCTGATTGAAGGCAAACTTACCAAAGGTCAGAAGATAGTTGTGGTAGAAGACCTGATTTCCACCGGAGGTAGTTCACTGAAGGTGGTTGGAGCGCTTCGTAAAGCGGGTGCACAGGTATTGGGAATGGTGTCAATTTTTAATTATGGTTTTGATATAGCTGCCAGAAATTTCAATGAAGAAGGTGTTTCCTTGATCAGTCTGAGTGACTTCAGCCACCTACTTACATATGCGCTGCATCAAAACTACATAACCGAAGATCAGCTTATTTCATTGAAAGCATGGCGGGTGGATCCTTCAAATTGGAGGAAGTGAAATACTCTTAAAGAAGGTAAGATTCTCAGTTGACTTCAAGAAGATAGGCAAATTTAAGCGTGCTTTCTCGACTTGATGGGTTTAAAAATTTAATTTTCAATCTGGTAATATTCATATCAGGCATTTTCATGCGCTGAGTAAACTTAATCCCCTGATCAGAAATTTTCTTCTTCCCTGCTTCATTCACATAAAGGAAAAACTTCTTTCCACTCTCCATTTTCATTCTCACTGTAGAATCATTTAGCTGCGTATTAATTCGGCCTGAATAGAAATCAAATGGTCTGAAAACACGATCATAAATATAGACCTTATTCCAATCGATTTTTTCCAGATCAATCCCTTCAGCCATAGTCGAACCAGCCTGATAACCGGCCAATTGCGGGTAAAAATTTACATTCAGGAAAAAATTTAACATCAGTATAGCGATAAGAGAAGGCATCCAAAAAATACCAATGAGTTCCTTGCCATACCGATACGACAAATAAATTAAGGGTATGAAGATAATTCCCGTTAAAATTATCCAGCACTGTTGAACCGGGAAAAACCAACCATTGATAATAACGGTACCGATCAGGATGATTGCTATAATCACGGCTTGTGAAATTTTAAAATACCTTTTCCATGCTGCATGATCTTCTTCAACTTTTTGCACTAAAAATGCGGCCGTTCCAATAGCAATCATTGGAAAGAGGGCATTGGTATAATGTGGAAGTTTAAACTGAGCCAAACTCATGATGTTAAACATTACGAATGTTCCCAAAAAGGTAAGTTGCTCTTTACTAAAGAAAGCGCCAGCCCTATTCTTAACAAAATCTTTTGCACGGTCAAAGAAAGCACCTAATGCAATGAATGTCCAGGGCAAAAAACTCCATAGAAAACTATGATACAAAAATTCAAATTCCGGGTTATTTGTGCCCCGAGAATGGGTAGCGGCAAACCGGTCGAAACTCTGAGTCCATAAAAGAAATTTTATACCTGAAACTCCATAGCGTCCCTCAACCAGCTTTTCAGGATGTGAATCGAATTGCAAGTAATAACAATATAAAACCGGTGACAATACCAAAAAAAACGTGAGAAGCCCCGCAATCCATTTCCAGTTCCATAAGATACCCCACTTCTTCTGGCTAAGAATGTAGAAGAAAATGCAACTTCCTGTTATCAATACGGAAACCATCCCTTTTGTGCCCACAGCTAATGCTAATGCGGCAGCTGCCAATAGAATATTTTTCAGTTTTTGGGCTTGTACAAATTCTACAAATTGCCAGATACTCAACGCCACAAAGCCCGTCAGCAACGCATCGGTGCGCACATCATGGTTACCTAATTGTATTGCCTGTGCCGTTATCAGCATAAGGGCTGCAATTTTTCCAACCGTACTGCTGTATAAAGTCCTTCCAAGACGAAAAGTAGCGTACGCCCCTGCTAAGCATACGATCACAGAAATCAACCGGTAACTCCAATCGTGTACACCAAAAAGCTTATACCCCAACGCTGCTGACCAAAACAGCATATGTGGTTTATCGAGGTAATCATAATCACGATTGATAATATTAACATAATCATGATCAAGATGCATTCGAAGCGCAATTGACGCATATTCGTTTGCATCATTACCCATTAGGTAGGGTAGAAACAATCCTGTGATCAGGACAAAAAAAACAAGAAACCAGAGAGAGGGGATTGTAAAAAGTTTATCCATAACAAATGATTAATCGAAAAGTAATGGTTTTTAATCAGTTCAGGTTTACGTAATTGTTAACTACTTCACTAAAAAATAATATGAAGGAGTATTATCAATGTCCAACGCTTGCCTTAGTAGTGCCTTGCTATAACGAGGAGGAGATGATCGGCATCACGATTAATACGCTTACTCATGTGTTAGAAGAATTAGTCACTCTTGATCAAATATCTTCTGACAGCTTTATACTTTTCGTAGATGATGGAAGTACAGATCAAACCTTGAATTTTATCCGGGAAAATAAATCGGAACGGGTAAAAGGGTTGAAACTTGCCTCAAACGTGGGGCATCAAAATGCATTAGTGGCAGGACTCACTTTT
This sequence comes from Cyclobacteriaceae bacterium, assembly GCA_031400675.1. Lineage (GTDB taxonomy): Bacteria > Bacteroidota > Bacteroidia > Cytophagales > Cyclobacteriaceae > UBA2336. The sequence goes on along the minus strand of JANNQJ010000143.1, from coordinate 3,945 downwards.
GTGACTAATAAATGTGATTGCGCCATTTCCATTGATGCCGATTTGCAGGACGATACTTCTGTGATAAAAAAAATGATGGTAGATTTTAAAGGAGGCGCTAACATTGTTTACGGACTTCGTGATAAACGAAAAACAGATTCTGCCTTTAAGAGAAATACTGCTCACTTTTTTTATAGGTTGATGCAGAAAATGGGGGTTAAGCTTGTATACAATCACGCTGACTACCGGTTAGTCTCTAACCTCGTACTAAAAGAACTTTTAAAATATAAAGAGGTTAACTTATTTCTGCGTGGAGTTTTCCCTAAAATGGGTTACACTTCTACGTATGTCTATTATGACCGAAAAACGCGGGAAGCTGGTGAATCAAAATATCCCTTCCGGAAGATGCTTGCCTTAGCCATTAATGGGATTACTTCTTTCAGCAATTTACCGTTGAAAATAATTACATACACTGGATTTATAATTTTCTTTGTCAGCTTATTGCTCAGTGCTTGGGTATTGACCGTGTCTATTCAAGGAAACAGTGTTCCAGGATGGGCATCGATTACACTTCCGATTTATTTTATAGGTGGTATACAGTTGCTGGCCATCGGAGTACTTGGTGAATACATTGGCAAAACGTACATGGAGTCGAAAGGAAGACCTCGGTTCCACATTGAAGAGTTCATTAATACAACTCCAAGTACACTACCGAAAAAAGTAAGAATTTCACTTAAACAAAATTCAGCGCAAAAGTCGCTGTAGCGGTTGATCCTTCCAACGGCTATGAGCACCCAGGGAAAATTTCCACCCCTCATCCATATTCATATGTTTTCGAATCGATTGAGCACCCGAGGGTAACAATAGAACTTGCAGCAGTAATGAAACAACTATACAATGTCTTATCATTTGGATTTTAGGGTAGTGAATCTATAATATCATTTCTAATTTATTGGTAACTAGAGGTCATATAGCCAATTCCTTCATGGGCATTCCCATCAAAATCAAAGAATGTAGAATTCTCCCAGGAAGACCCAGTTCCCCATAAATCTTTCAAGTTTGAACTGATCCAGGCAGGCTCCCAGTAGACTATCCCAAGCCCGCCTCCGTCTAGGGTTTCTTGTGTGATCTTTTTAAGAATATCAAGTTGGCCTTGATTTGTTTTTGGATAACCTGGAATAGCCGTTTCATTGGTGAAGAGATTACCATAACTATCATCCCCCGCAGTTGTCCAGGGGTAAGCCACTTCAAGAATCATTACTTCCTTTCCGTACTTACTTTTAAACAAAGCAATCTTATCAGAAAGTTGATCAAGGGAGACAGTTGTGTGCCAAAGTGGATAATAAGAGAAACCCACAATATCAAAGTTTGTAACATTTCCGTTGCTGGTCATATTATCAAACCACCATTCAACATTTTTAGGATCAGCTACATGAAGAATAATTTTTGTAGTAGTTGATACATCCTTTACGGCATCAATGGCGCTGTTCACTAGTTGACCCATATTCTCCCAGGCTCCATTGCATACGTTGCAGGGTGGAAAACCACCAAGTGCTTCTGTATAAAGCATACCACAGTTTGTCTCATTTCCGATTTGAACAAACTCAGGCATGAAGCCTTTATCCTTCAGGTATTGAAGCGTCTTTAAGGTATAATTGTAAATCGAATCCTTCAAAACATCAATTTCCGTGATATCCTGCCAGGCAGCAGGTATTTTTTGATTTCCCGGATCAGCCCACACATCAGAATAGTGAAAATCCAAAAGAACTTCAAGACCCTGTTCTTTTGAAAGTTGTATTGCCTTCTCTACATCAAGAATGTCATTATACAATTGTTCACCAGCCGGATCATAAACATCCTTTGTCCAGACTGGATTATGCCATAGGCGAAGCCGAACCAGCTTGGTACCATGATCCTTAAAAATCCGGTAAGGGCTCCTGACCTCTCCACCATCCCTGTAAGTCCCTCCATATTCTAGAATCTGATTCACATACGAAAGATCAGCACCAAAATAAAAATCAGTTAAATCACGTGGTGGATCATCCGTAATCGTAATCTTATTATCACTACAATTTGTAGATAGGGTAAAGCTTAAAACAATAGTTAACAGACTTATCATTTTCATACTAATCATAAGGTAAAAGGTATAAAAACGGGTAAGAGTATACAAAAAGCAGGCAAGAAGATTTTTGGGATTACCCGATAATCATCTTAAAACAAAATAGCCTGTTCAAGTTTGAACAGGCTATTGACACGTTGGAGGTTCCGAGCGGATTCGAACCGCTGTAGGAGCTTTTGCAGAGCTCAGCCTAGCCACTCGGCCACGGAACCATTTTGATCGATGTAAAACTAAAAAAAACAGGTCGTATTGCAACGCTCACAAAAACAAAAGGTGGCCCGAATACTCGAAGCCACCTTTTTATCTGTGATCAGATTACTCTCCCTTCGGAGTGTTCATCTTTTCTTTCAATGCACTTAGTGCTGCAAGATCACCCAAGGTTGATTTCTCAACTTCCTGATTAATCTTATCAATAGTTTTTCCTTTAGAGGCCGGTTTAGAAGTAGCTGCCTTTTTAACAGGAGCCTTTTCTTCTTCAGCTGAGTACATGGCCTTGTGTGAAAGCACAATCCTGCGATCGTCTTTCGAGAACTCCAGTACTTTAAACTCTAATGCATCGCCTGCTTCAATTTTTCCACCATCTTCTTTCACCAGGTTTTTCGCTGAGCAGAAACCTTCAATACCATATGGAAGTTCAAGTGTGGCTCCTTTGTCATTCTTATTAACAACGGTACACTTATGAACGGACCCAATGGTAAACATATTTTCAAATGTATCCCAAGGATTCTCTTCCATGTGCTTGTGGCTGAGGGCCAATCTGCGGTTTGCTGCATCCAACTCTAATACCACTACGTCCATTTGCTCCCCTACTTTCACAAACTCTGAAGGATGTTTGATCTTCTTCGTCCAGCTTAAGTCTGATACGTGCACCAATCCATCAATACCTTCTTCCAGTTCAATGAACAAGCCGAAGTTGGTCAGGTTACGTACAATACCTTTGTGACGAGTGGTGATCGCATACTTGCTCAACACATCCTGGCGAGTCCAGGGATCTTCAGAAAGTTGCTTGATGCCAAGTGACATCTTACGCACTTCACGATCGATAGTCAATACAACACCTTCTACTTCATCACCCACTTTCATGAAATCCTGTGGGTTACGTAAGTGCTGTGACCAGCTCATTTCTGATACGTGGATCAAGCCTTCTACACCAGGCTGAAGCTCGAGGAACGCACCGTAATCAGCAACGTTTACGATCTTACCTTTTACTTTAGAGCCAATCTGAATATCAGCGGCTAATGCAGCCCAAGGGTGGGGCGTAAGTTGCTTCATACCAAGGCTGATACGCTTCTTCTCACCATCGAAGTCAAGCACAACCACCTTCACGATTTGGTCAAGCTTAAGAACTTCTTCAGGGTGATTGATACGACCCCATGAAATATCTGTTATGTGCAACAGACCATCCACACCACCTAAGTCGATGAATACACCGAAGTTGGTCATGTTCTTGATAGTACCTTCCAACACCTGACCTTTCTCAAGGTTGCTGAGGATGGCTACTTTTTGTTGCTCAAGATCTTTTTCAATTAATACTTTATGAGAAACCACTACGTTGTCGTTGGTGTAGTTGATCTTTACAACTTTCACTTCCATCGACTTATTCACATAAATATCGAAATCACGAATAGGCTTCACATCAATTTGAGAACCTGGCAAGAACGCCTCGATTCCAAATACATCAACGATCAATCCACCCTTCGTTCTACGCTTCACGAAACCTTCAATAACTGAATCGGTATCCAAAGATTTCTGAATATTTTCCCAGCCCTTCACAAGCTTCGCTTTTCTGCGGCTCAGTACAAGCTGGCCCATTTTGTCTTCGCGCTCTTCTATGAAGAGGTCAACTG
>JANNQJ010000142.1:0-2607 GCA_031400675.1 Cyclobacteriaceae bacterium | reverse complement strand
TCACAATAATCACTGCAATAGAAGTAAGTAAATTAACGTTACGGTCGAGGCTGGTGTGTTGATCTAACAACAGATAGATTACTGCACCAACAATACAGGCAGTAGCATAAATTTCTTTCCGGAAGATCACCGGCATTTCGTTAGCGATGGTGTCGCGTATCACTCCACCCATCACTGCGGTAAACATTCCCATGATAGCGGCTATCTCGGGACGAACACCCATACTTAATGCCTTCTCTACACCGAGGATTGTAAAGAAAGAAATCCCCAGCGTATCGAATAAGAAAAATGTTCGCTTCAGTTTTAAAAGTCGCGTAAAGAACAGTAACGAGAATAATACACCTGAAAAAATAGCATATAGAAAGTTAATATCTCCAATCCACACAAGCGGATAACTTCCCAATAATACATCGCGCAGACTGCCTCCGCCAATAGCGGTTATAAATCCGGTAAAGCCCGCCCCAAACCAATCGTGTTCCTTGTCATGCACGGTCATGGCGCCTGAAATGGCAAAGAAGAAAGTGCCGAAGAGTTCCAGACCGTATTGAAGTTCCATTTGGGGAAGTTGATTTATAACCTTATACCTTATACCCTATACCTTATTTCCAACATTCTAAAGATAGGTATAAGGAATATGGTATAAGGGGGTTTCAGAAATCGGGGCAAGGAATTACCAATTTATCCTTCGGTGGTTTGCGCGGGTTGCGCATGGGCCAGGTGTACACTAAACTAAACTCATGAGCACCTCCACTGCTGGCGGTCAACTTAGAAATGGTGTAGTCAAAACTGTAACCAACGTTCAGTGCTTCTTTTGCACCTATGCGGGTAAATCCCAGCAGCAAGACAATCGACTCATTATTAACAAAACCATTTACGCTTTTAAACGGAACACCCCGGTACCAAACGCCCAGTACAAGTGGTTCAGCTGTATAATACATTCCTAAATCCATTTGATCGAACTGGCCCTGGTGGCGGTATTGAAAAGCTGGGCCAATGCTTCGCTCTGCCTCTCGGGTATAAATTCCACTTCCAACAGCCCCTGGCTTCATATAAAATTTAAAACCTCCATGTATGGATAATTTTATCGGCAGTTTGCTTTCTTCATCGATGATCGATTGATTCGGTTGATTAAGATGAAATGCCGAAATACCCAGATACGCTACTTTGGTAAAGAACACACCACCAAGTGATAGGTCAACAAAAGTCTTGCTAAAATTAGTATTGAATTGTTCAGCAGTGCTTTGAGGAATAAACGTTCCTGTCCCCTGATCAAACTCATCACCAAATGTAAGTTTATCAAAATTGATGTCACGGTTGTACAAGGCTACTTGTACTCCAGGGCGAAAACCAAGATTTTCAGTAAGGAAAAGTTCATAGGAATATTGCAGTCCAATGGTTGTTGAATTAAGCCCCGCTAATCCTTCACGATCGTGCGTAAAAATAAATCCCACACCGCTGCTCTTGTCTTCAATGAAGTAATCAAAGTAACCCGAAAATGTTGTGAAGTTGGCATCAATAGCAGGCCATTGATTGCGATAATTAATGCCCGCGCGGGCCTGTCCGGTGGATCCTGCAAATGCAGGGTTTAAATATAGAGGTGCTGCATAAAATTGCGAGAATTGCGGATCCTGTCCAGTTACGTTCAACTTACAAAGCAGCATTAATAGACCACAACACACGATCTTATACATCAAACCGGGGGATTTTTTCTGCACCATCAAAGCAAAGTAACGTTATTCATGAAATTTATAAAAACGCTCATCGGTTTTAAACCTCTTCTTCCGGATATCTTAACGATATTTTTAGTCAAAATGTATACTTTCGTGATGGTCAGGCGTTTTATTGTCTCCCTATAGCAATCGGGATTAATTATTTAAACTAAGGGTTTTGCAGGCATGATGGATTTTTTGAAGATACGCGGGGTGTTGGTGTTGGTTTGCTTGCTTTTGGTAGCCGATGGCGTAGCCCAAAACTTTTCTCAGCATAACTGGTATTTTGGAAATAATGTACGCGGCATCCGCTTCAGCCGTACCGATAATTCGCCTTCGCTGGTAACCAATCAATTTATTCCTTTCGGAACGGGAGGAAGCGCAGTGGCTTCTGACCCAACCAATGCGAATGTCTTATTCTATACCGATGGTTCGCGTATGCTCAACATAGCGCACGCTCAAATGTCCAACGGTTTTGGATTGAATGCCAATACTTCTGCCAACCAGCCCGTGACAATTTGCGGGGTGCCCGGTCAACCTAATCAATATTTGGTCTTTACTAATAATGCCTCATTTACAACTGGCGGAACAATTTCAGTTTCTACCGTTGACATGACTGCTTTTGGAGGCGAGCTTTTTCCTACTCCTCCGCTCGGAAATGTGACCACTAAAAATGTGGCGACCGGTTTAGCGGGAAGATCAGAGGCGATGATTACCGTGCCCCATGCAAATGCAATAGATTTTTGGCTGATTACACACGAGAACGGAACCGATAATTACACGTCCACCTTGGTTGCGGCAGGGCCTGCCCTTACTCACACTACTTTTCCTAATGTTACAGGCCTTCCTATATCGGCAGCAATTTTGCCGGAAGCTTCGTGGTACGAAAAATTTGCTG
>JANNQJ010000141.1:0-1770 GCA_031400675.1 Cyclobacteriaceae bacterium | reverse complement strand
CTATGGTCTGGACAACGAATGCCGACTGTATTTAATCCGGCTGTAACAAGGTCTGGTATGATTGCTTTTCGGTTAAGCAATACTGTCAATGGGCCGGGCCAGAAATGTTGAACAAGTAGTTTCGCTTTCTCTGGAATATCGTCCACATAATTTTTGGCAAATTCAAGGTTGGGTACATGAACAATCAATGGATCAAACTGTGGCCTGTCTTTTACTTGAAATATTTTGGTCACGGCAGTTACATCCAAGGCATTGCCGGCAAGACCATAAACTGTTTCCGTTGGGATGGCCACCAACTCTCCCTTTTCTAGAAGTGCTTTAGATTTAAGAATGTCGTTACCAATTTCAGCCATAAGAATTGTAAAGCTAATTAATTTGTATGAGCCCTTTTGGCGGGTGCATTTCAAATTGTCGCCATGCCCAACAATCAAAAATCATTCTTTGTGATTTCTTTGCGCCTTTGTGCCTTCGTGGCATCTAAGAGCAAATTTGCCACGAAGACACAAAGCCACCAAGTGACACTATTAAGTTTTAACCCGCAAAAAATTATCACACTGCGACAAATTTGAAATGCACCCTTTTGTTCTGATCCAAATTGCTTTATCGGACAAAGCATTAAATTTGTCATTGCCACCAAGTCACAAAGTAAAAATGAGTTATAGCAAACTCTCAGAGCTGGAGGAAGAAATAGGACGAGCGATTGTTAATGCAGCTTTTAAGGTTCATTCTGAACTAGGACCTGGGCTGTTGGAAAAAGTCTATGAAGTATGTCTCACGCATGAGTTGCGAAAAGCTGGATATGGAGTTGCCAGGCAAGTTGAAATTCCAATTCAATATGATGGAATCACATTTGAAGAGGGACTCAGACTTGATCTCTTGATTGAAAATAAAGTTATTGTTGAAACCAAAGCATTGGATCAGGTAAATCCTGTTTGGCAGGCACAAGTCCTAAGCCATTTGAAATTAACAGGTTTGCGCTTGGGATATTTGATAAATTTTAATGTTCCGCTAATTAAAGATGGTATTAAAAGATTTATTTTGTAATATTCTTGGTGTCTTTGTGCCTAAATTATTAAACAATCATTCATGAGTAACAAAACAAGATCAATCCTCAAGGGTGTGGCAGTTATCATTGTACTGCTGGCAGTGGTCATGCAACTTCAGATTATCATTATTCCATTTTTAACACCTTATAAATTCTGGATGGTGGTAATAGGATTTGGATTGTTGCTGGTAGGCTCAAAGTAGCTTTTGCTTCAGCCTGAGAATAGAGGTTTCGTCATTGTATTTTTCCAACTCTTCCAGGGAAATCCATTTCACATCGTGCGACTCTTCACTCACCACAATTTGGTCAGCTACATTAGCTTGAATCAAAAAGCGAATATCGAAATGAAGATGCTCAGGAAAATCTTTACGGGCCGGTATGGTATGAATATCAAGATCAAAAATCTGGTCGCTCAAAACTGTCAACCTTGATATTCCAGTTTCCTCTTCCGCTTCGCGCAAAGCAACACGTAAAACATTTTCATCTCCATCAGCATGACCACCAGGCTGCAACCACCTGTTTAGCTTAGCGTGATGAACGAGCAGAACTTTTGTTTTATCTGAATTTACAATCCACGATGATCCCGTGATGTGACCAGGAAGGTGAGTGCGTTGAAAGGCGTCATTGCTTTTCAAGAGATCTAAAAATGAAATAACAAACTCCTTTTCTTCTGAATAAGAAGTTTGATAGAGCCTTAGTTCTTGAACGAGTTTTATTTTATTCAC
>JANNQJ010000140.1:0-34227 GCA_031400675.1 Cyclobacteriaceae bacterium | reverse complement strand
CTGTTTTTCGGAAAATATTGGAAACGGCTGTTATGAAAATGGTAACAGGAATAAGAAATTCGATCCAGTCCTGATGAATGGAAATAACACGTAAGGTGGCTAATGCTAGTGTAATGGAGTGACCAATTGTGAAGGCTGTGATTAGGATGAGTAACTTTTTCCAGTCACGGATCAGGTAAAGCGCACACAGAGCCACTACAAATAAAATGTGATCGTATCCGTTTTTATAATCCAGGATGTGATCTTTACCCAAGTCGAAATACAGTTCAAATTCGCTCATGAATTGATGTTCAATGCGTTAGAGCCTGCAAGTATACAAGAATATTGTAAAAGTTTGAGCGAGAAATGGTTGATCGATAAACCGGAATTCTATTTGTAGTAATATTGAAACTTAAGCTATGAGGAAAATCGCCTTTACGTTCGTTCTGTTAATCACGTTTTTTTGTGGAGCATCACCTCATCCAGTTCATGTATCTGTAACAGAAATTACGTTAGACGAAAAGGAAAAAGAACTCGAAATAGTTTCCCGTATTTTTTGGGACGACCTGGAAAGATCAATCCGTGACGCAAAGAATCAACCGGAATTAAATTTATTGGAGCCAGGCTCTGCCGTAACGGCCGATCAATTGGTTTGGGAATATTTGCAGCATCGTTTCAAAATTACGCTTAACGGAAAGCCACAAAAAATTAAATACCTGGGGCACGAAATAGAGGGCGAAGCCATTCTTTGTTTCATCCAGGTAAGTGGTGTTAAAGGGTTTGATACGATTGAAGTATTGAATAGCGTCATCACGGAGTTGTATGATGATCAATCTAACCTGGTGCATGTTACCGTGCGCGAGAACGTAAAGAGTTTGCGTTTGATGAGAGACAATCCTTCGGACAAATTGACGTTTGAGACAAAATGAATTTGAGGAGTATGAAGTATAATTTAGGAGCATGTATTGTTGTTTTCAGCTTTCTTTTATCAGGATGTGGAGAGGAGAAAGAAGAATGTGCATTTATCCCCGAAACTTCGGATATCGAGATTGATATAGAATTTGAATCATTAGCCGATACACTTATTAACCTTCCTTCGAAAGAGAAGCTGGTTAACTTTCTTGATAAACATCGTGTATTGCGCGATCATTTTTTTAGAAGAGCCCAGTATCCAGGCGATTCCGTATTTGTGAATCAGTTGTACAGCAGGTTTACAAATGCGCACATGGATACGCTTCTGATGGAAACCCGCAGGGTGTTTGGTAATGAAAGTGAATTGAAAGAAGAGTTTAAAGAAGCGTTCAAAAAGCTTCGATACTATTATCCTGAAATCCAACTTCCTAAAATTGAAACCGTCATCAGCGGACTGGATAATGACATGTTTGTAAGCGACTCTTTAATTATTATAAGCCTTGATTACTTTTTAGGTCCAGGGGCAAAATACCGGCCCATCATGTATGATTACCTGCTTCGTCAATACGGTAAGGAAAATATTGTGCCTTCCTGCATGATGATTTATGGAATCGACAGTCGGTTCAATCAGGTAAACCCAGATGATAAAACAGTGCTGGCCGATATGATTGCGTATGGCAAGTCATTCTATTTTGCAAAACAAATGATGCCTTGTACACCGGATAGTGTTTTCATTTGGTACACGGCAGAAGAAATTAAAGGAGCTCGCGAAAATCAGGACTTAATTTGGGCCAGGTTTATTGAGGATAAATTATTGTATGCCACTAGTCATGTGATGAAACAAAAGTACTTGGCAGAACGCCCCAAGACCGTAGAGGTAGGCGAGGACTGCCCCGGTCGCATTGCGCAGTGGGTGGGCTGGGAGATTGTGAAAAAATATATGGAATCTCATCCCGATGTTTCACTTTCAGTGCTCATGAAAAACGAAAGTGCCGACAGGATTTTTAAAGAATCCAGGTATAAGCCTGAAAGAAGATAAGTGTTACGCTTATCTTTGATAAACCTTAAAAAAATATGCGTCAACAAATTGTAGCGGGTAACTGGAAAATGAACAAAACCCTTCAGGAAGCAAATGTGCTGGCATCTGAAGTAATGGCCATGGTGGCTGATGAAGTGAAGGGCGATGTTCGTGTAATTTTCTGCGTGCCCTTTCCTTATTTGTTGCCCGTTAAAAATCTTTTAGGCAATAACACGCGTATTTCAGTGGCCGCGCAAAACTGCAGCGAACATGAATCAGGCGCATACACAGGCGAAGTATCAGCAACCATGTTAAGGTCAATGCACATACCGTATGTTGTACTCGGTCACAGTGAACGCAGGCAATATTTTGGTGAGGATGGAAAATTATTGGCGAAGAAAATTGATGTGGTGTTGAAACATGACCTCACTCCTATTTTCTGTTGTGGAGAACCGTTGGAGATTAGAGAGAAAGGAACGCACGAGCAATTGATCAAACAGCAGGTAGAAGAAAGTCTTTTTCATTTATCACCAGAAAACCTACAGAAAGTTGTGATTGCCTACGAACCGGTTTGGGCCATTGGCACTGGCAAAACCGCCACCTCCCAACAAGCACAGGACATGCACGCGATTATCCGCAAACACATCGCAGGTAAATATGGTCAGGCAATTGCAGATAATATCTCTATACTATATGGAGGAAGCGTGAACGCGGCCAATGCAAAGGAATTGTTTGCTAATGCAGATGTAGACGGAGGACTGGTGGGCGGAGCTTCACTGAAATCGAGAGAGTTTACTGATATTATCAAGGCAATTTGAAAATGCGTTGATTTGAAAATTCGAAGATGAGAATTTTCAAATTTTTAAATCTCTAAATCTTCAAATCAAACTATGTATTATACCCGCTTGCAAGTTATTTGCGACTCCGAATACTCGGAGATACTCATGGCCGAAATTGCCGAGACAGGCTTCGATACATTCATGGAAAATGAAAAAGGATTTGAAGCATACGCAGAACAAAACAAATACGACAAACAAAAACTCCAGGAGGTAAAAGATAAATACGGACAGTTTACCCCCATTGTATTTTATCAGGATAAGATTGAAAAGAAAAACTGGAACCAAGAGTGGGAAAAAAATTATGAGCCCATCATTGTAGATGAAAAATGCATCATTCGCGCGGAATTTCATAAGCCCGAAAAGCAATATCCCTACGAAGTCATCATTACACCAAAAATGTCATTTGGTACGGGGCACCATCAAACCACATACCTGATGGTGAAAAACCAGATGGACATGGACCACCGGAATAAAACGGTGATGGATGCAGGGTGTGGCACCGCCATTCTTTCCGTGATGGCATCTAAACTTGGCGCGAAACAAGTGGAGGCTTTTGATATTGATGAGTGGAGCGTAATCAACGGGCAAGAGAATATAGAAGTAAACAAATGCAGCAACATCATCATCCGCCAGGGAAAAATAAGCGACCTGACGTTTGCCGACAACTTCGATATCATTCTGGCCAACATCAATAAAAATATTTTACTGGTAGAGATGGCACAGTACGCAGCGTACCTAAACCCGGGCGGACTTTTATTGCTAAGCGGCTTTTACGAAAAAGACATTCCCGAACTCATGGCCGAAGCTCAACGTTACTCATTTCAAAAAGTACGTTCCGATGAACGCGAAAACTGGGCTGCATTGTTGTTGAAGAAGAAATAGTTCCTTGCTGCACATCCAAACATTCTTGGTTTCTAAGTTTAATAGTCACAAACTCACGTTTTAGCTTATTTCACCATTATTTGCGAATTTCAATGGTTTTTGACAGCGTGAAAACGGTTTTGTACATACTCCTGTTCTTACTTTCTGTGTCCATTATACACGGCCAGGATAAAAATGCATCCGTACCTGTTGGCTTCGCTGACAGTCTGCGCATTCTCATGGAGAACACACGCAATGTAGATGCTTCTGTTATTGGAGGAGGACTTACTGTGGCCTGGGGCAACATCGGCCTCGATCAGCAAGAGCGCATCAAAAAGCAAACCCGCATCATGAAAAAGAAGGGCTACAAGTTGCGCCCTCATCTGGTACCGTATTTTGGTGCTATTGTAAATGCCGTGAATGTGGAAGGCATTGACCCTGCACAGTTTAATAACTTCTTAAAAGTTGTTGATAAAGTGCTAGAAAACTATCGACCCGATAAAGCAGTAACTTTTTTCAAAGCTTCACGCGAATTCCTTGAACACCATGCATTGTATTTCGATAAAGGTTATCGATTGTATGCGAGAGAAGCCGACTACACGTTTGAATACCTGGAGTTTATTCCGCCTCCACCTGATACGCTGGCATCCATAAAGGATATGGCTACCGATACATGGACAGACGAACCCGTTGATACGGTGTATCATGAGCCACCACCTTTCTGGATGACACCTGCTCCCCAGCCCTCCATCGATGGCGCAGTGATTCGTTTCACCCGAACTGATTTAAATTTTGTAACGCGATACGATTCAGTTTTTCTTAAAAACACGAAGGGAATATTTTCATTAACCGACAATATTTTTGTGGGTGAAGAAGGGAAGTTCGATTGGTCATCCGCGCTGCTCAGCCCTGATTCAGTGTACTGCAATCTCACGGTGTATAATTTCAATGTGAAGAAGCCTGAATTGAAAGCTGATCTTGTGAAGCTTAATTACATTGGAAAAACACCTGGCTTCATTCCCGGCAAATTTGAGTTTCGCTCGCAGGCACGGAAAGACTCTGTGGCGTCCAGCTATCCGCGATTTACTTCTTATGAAAGCAATCTGGAAATTAAGGATTTGGGCGGCCCCAACATGCGTTACAGCGGAGGCTTTTCATTGCAGGGGCAAAAAATCTTAAGTACTTCGGTTAGTGGTGATCTCGCAACGATTGAAGTAGTGGACAGTACCGGTTTAAAATTTAAAACACGTTCTAAAGAATTTATTTTTCAAGACTCCACGGTGCTTGCCAACCAGGCATATTTTATTATTTACCAGGAAAATGATTCCATCACGCATCGGTCGGTGCAAATGAAATATGATCATAACAATGAAAAATTGGCGTTGCTCAGTGAAAAAGGAAGTATGCGCCACGCACCATACTCCTCTACTTTTTTTAGTATGGATTTTTCAGCAAGCATCGTTCGCTGGGATTTAAAATCCGATAGCCTGAATATTTCTACTCCAATTGGCAGCACAGTGCCTATGATATTAGAATCCATTGATTACTATAAGCCAGAGGATTTTCAAGTGTTAGATGGTGTTGGATTCAGTTTTCATCCGCTGGCCATGGTGGCAATTTATTGCAATCAAAACAACACGCGTGAATTGCATACCGGTGATTTGGCACAGCGCTTAGGCTATGATATTCTGGAGGTTCAGAAAGCAATCGAGTTCCTCGCCATCAAGGGATTGGTTGAGTATTGGCCGCAAGGTGATCTTGTAAAGGTGAAAGAAAAAGCAATAACACAATACATGGCGTATAAAGGAGAAGTGGATTACGATAATCTGAAAATCCACTCGGTAACAGGTACGTATGCCAGTACAGATTTAAAAAAACCGCCGCATCCCAACGCCACATTGAATTTTACCAAACGCAACATGGTCGTGCGGGGTGTGGAAGAGTTTAATGTGAGTGATTCTCTGAACGTAATCATCAAACCCGATAGCGCACTGATAACGATATTGCAAAACCGCGATATAAAATTTGATGGAACTATTACAGCAGGAAACTTTGAAATTACGGGGAAGGATTTCACACTTAAGTATGACAGTTTCTTCATCAGTCTGAATCATATTGACTCCATCAATTTTTATGCGATGGAGCGCAACACACGCGGACAAATGGTTCGCAGGAAAATCAACAACTCCATGGTCGGAGCTGACTCAACGGCAGCGGCAGAGGGTGGAATGAGCAGTGCCGCAAAAACATCAGGCACACTTTATATTAATCGCCCCAATAATAAATCGGGTAAAGCAAAGATACCCAACTATCCGCGCCTGGATGCCGCAGCAGGTGGCGTCATTTATTTCGACAGGCCCGAAGTACTGGGCGGTGTATATGACCGTTCCGTATTTTTTGTAGTGCCTCCTTTTAAGCTTGATAGTTTGAATGATGCAGACCCAACCTCGTTGAACTTCGATGGCACCTTTGTTTCGAGTGGCATGTTTCCAAGTTTTAAAGAAACGCTGCACACGATGGCCGACAAGTCGTTAGGGTTTGAACACGCAACACCCACACAGGGCTATCATCTTTATAAAGGCGATGCAAAATTATTTGGAGCCATCTCACTTGATAACCGCGGGTTGCGGGCACCGGGTAAGATTGATTTTCTGGCGACCAGTGTGAAGTCAAACGATTTTGTTTTCTATCCTGACTCTGTCATTGCCAAAGGTTCTCGCGCCACGATTTCGGAAAAACAATTTGGATCGGTGATTTTTCCACAGGCATCATTGCCAAACTACCAGATGAAATGGTTTCCTAAACAGGATCAGATGAAGTTCCGCAATACATCTGTGCCCTTTAATTTTTATGACTCTACCGCACAGTTAACAGGAACCATTACAGTTTCGAAAAAAGGAGTTTCAGGCATTGGAAAACTGGAAACGAGGGGTACGGAATTGCGCTCCAGGGAAATGAATTTTTCCGCGAAAGATTTTGGCGCACGTCATGCCCGGTTTAATGTGAAATCAGCAGACCCGACAAAGCCGTTGATTGACGGCACCGATGTGCGGGTGAAATTTAATTTAGCGCAGAACTATGCCGACATCAGCCCCGAGATTGAAGGAGAAGCTGCCATCGATTTTCCGTTTGCGCAGTTCCGAACCTCCATTCCGAATGCGCGCTGGGATTTGACCACACAGAAAATAACCATGACCAAAAACCCGGATGTGCCCATTGAAAACTCCTATTTCTATACAACAAGAAAAGATTTGGACTCCTTGAACTTCAATGCAGAAAAGGCGGTATACGATCTGAAGACACAGGAAATGAAAGTAAGCGGCATTCCGTACATCATTGTAGCCGATGCCAAAATCACACCTGAAAACAATGAAGTACTGATTCTGGAGAACGCTAAAATCGGAACACTCAAAAACACTACGATCATTCTGGATACGCTCAATGGTTATCACCGGCTTACAGAAGGGGTGGTAGATATCATTTCGCGGAAAGAATTTTCAGGATATGCTACGTATCAGTATGTAAATTTTTTGAAAGACACGTTTGCAATTAAAATGACAGACTTTCATCTGGAACCCGTGGTAGAAACAGAAACTTCCAAAAGATTTCAGCGGAAAAAAACGGTAGCCTCTATGCAAACAGTGGGTGTAGGAAATGTAGCAGAAACTGAGAAGCTTGTATTGGGTGCCGGTATGTTTTACAAGGGCGACCTGACAATGTATGCTACAAAACCCGCGCTACAATTAACAGGTTCCGTCAAGCTCGACATCAAAAAAATTAAAAACTACAACACCTGGATCAAATATTCACAAAGTGGTGATGAACCCGAAGTGCTGATTGATTTTGATAATGCCATAAATGAAGAAGGAAGAAAAGTAGATGCGGGCTTGCATTTTTCAGCCCTTGAAAATGACTTGTACATCTCATTCCTGAACGATAAGAATGAGGGAGACGATGACTTCTTCATTCCCAGCGGCACCTTGTATTACGATACACAGACGAAGGAATATAAAATTGAAGATCGTGAAAAGGCTGCAGGAAATAAATTGTCCGGAAAGGTGTTTGCGTACAACGATGAAAACTCGCAGGTGCGTTTCGAAGGACCTGTGAATTTGTTTAACGGAACAAAAGATTTCAATGTGACTGCTACTGCACTTGGGCAGGGCAACATGGAAACAAATGATATTAAAATGAATGCATTGGTGATGATGGGCACCACGGCAGCAGCCGATGCCTTTACAATCATGGCCCGTGATATTCAAACGGTCATTCAAAATGAAGGGGCAGAGGAAGGTCTGGGCGATCGCACCGAACTGCTCTATAAAATAGCAGACATTGTGGGCGAACGTACCGCAAAAGATTATGAAACACGGAGCCAGCAGGGATATGTTTCGTTGGGAACAATGGCCGAGACTTCAAAACCGCTCACATTTGCCAACGTTAATTTAAAATGGGCTCCTAAACTCAAAGCTTTTTACAGCGAAGGAACACTTGGATTATCCAACATAGCGAAGAATGATATTAACGGAGCGTTTGAAGGATTTATGGAAGTGAAGAAAAATACGGATGACGGCAGCCCGGTGTTTAATGTGTTCGTCAAAGCTTCGCCAGACGCGTGGTATTATTTTGGTTATGAAGATAATCGTTTGTTGATGTATTCATCCAATGCAGAATTCAACACGCTGGTTTCCAAGAAAACAAATTCTGCGAAAGCAAAAGTAGGCGAGATGGTGTTCATACCCGGCAGCGAAGAAGAAACCCTCGCCTTTGTAAACCGTTTTCGTACCGAATATTACGGAATAGAAGTTCCGTACGATCTCAGCAGTGGCTCTACTAAGAAAAAGGAAGAAAAGAAGAAGGAAGCGGATGATGGGTTTTAATTATTACCCCATCTTCTAAAATCCTCTCCATTTATTTTAACATGCGTATAATCAAAAATATATTGCTTGTCTCCCTGTAAGATCCCAACGTGCATGGGTAACAGCATCCCATGAATTTGTTTCGGGTTAGAGTAGGTAACGCGAATAATTTCTTCCATGTTATCGGGGTTGCGCATGGTTAATCCATGTAATAACCCTGTGTCTTGATCAAAAAATAGTTCTATGGGATTACTCAACGCATCCAGCGCATCAACGCGGTACAATTTTTCATTCTGTTCAACGATTAACTCAGGTTCTTTGAATTGATGAAACCTGTTGCTCAAGTCGAAGAGAATTTCATGAAACTCATGACTCTTGAGTGCATAGATCGTATTCCTTGACAAGGATGTAAAAGTAGAATCCGGATTTATCTGGAAACCACTGTCAAGTGTATGCACAACCGCCACGAAGGGCTCATCACGATAACTGTATACTTGTTTAAAATATGTGTAATCATCTTTTCCGGAATGTATCTCGGTAGCATAGTTTCCTTCTGGAGACTGGCACTCGGCAAATGCCTGAAAAGTGGTGAGGGTATCTGTTATGGAAATATTCCCGATTGAGTTTTTAATAATTTCGTCAGCAGTTAATTTTTGCTCACATGCAATCAACGCCAGGCAAATAACGAGTAACGTGAATACCTTCATCACTTCACAAGGGTTTAACTACTTCGGGCTCGTTTGTAGAGGCCACGCATTCAAGTTTCCAATCATCATCGTGTTTTCTAAAAATGGCAATCCATGCAAAATGTGTAGTTGCTTCTATCGGATTTCCCACTGAATCTTTCGTTTCCAGTACAACCAGCTTATCAACAGTGATGTAAGCAAGGGATCGATCATTAGAAAATCGGATAACGGGTGGATTTAGATCATCCCATTTTTTAAACTCTACAGCATCGAAGTATTGTTGAAAACGCGCGGTCGCTTTTTCACGGGATAGTACGGTATCCACTTTACCACGGTTAACGGAAATAAGATTGTCAGCAAATCCATCCACCATTGCTTTCGCATTTTTCGAAAAATGGAATGTTCGTTGCTGTTCATGAAGCTCCAGGAGTTTCGCTTTATCAACCGACATGTCATTTTGTTCACAACCAGCAACAATCAGAATTATGCACGATGCGATCAGTATTTTCATACGATTTTTTTGGTAAGGTAAATAAATCAACACCGCAATACATCCCCGATTTTGAGGGATAGCGTACTTTTCTATACAGTAAAATCAGTTAATTTGCACGTTCAAATTACGGGATATGATTAAAGAATATATTGCCTCGAACCAGCAGCGCTTTTTGGATGAGTTGTTCGAACTGTTGCGCATCCCCTCAGTAAGTGCTGACAGCACGAAAAAAAATGATGTACGAAAAGCAGCTGAGTTCATCAAGGAAAAGCTGGCAGCCGCAGGGGTAGATAAAGTTGAGCTTTGCGAAACACCGGGCCACCCAATAGTGTTTGGAGAAAAAATAGTTGACCCCTCATTCCCTACCGTGTTAGTGTACGGGCATTATGATGTTCAGCCTCCCGATCCGCTTGATCTCTGGCATTCACCTCCGTTTGAACCTGTAGTGAAAGACGGAAAAATTTTTGCCCGTGGTTCGTGCGATGATAAAGGCCAGGTATACATGCATGTGAAGGCATTTGAGGCGATGACAAAACTCAACTCGCTGAGTTGCAACATCAAATTTATGATTGAGGGTGAGGAAGAAGTAGGCTCTGAACATCTCGGAACATTTGTAGCAACGAACAAAGAGAAACTAAAAGCAGATGTTATTCTTATATCAGACACATCTATTATTTCAATAGACTGCCCGTCCATCACGGTTGGCTTGCGCGGATTAAGTTACATGGAAGTAGAAGTGACCGGTCCGAACCGCGATTTACACTCAGGCGTGTACGGAGGTGCGGTGGCAAATCCTATCAATGTGTTAAGCAAAATGATTGCTTCCATGCACGATGAGAATGGCCATGTTACGATTCCAGGTTTTTATGATCAGGTTGTAGAGTTAAGTGCCTCCGATCGCGAAGCCATGAACAAAGCGCCTTTCAATCTGGAGGCATACAAAAAGGAGCTAGGGATGGATGACATACAAGGAGAGAGAGGGTATACTACATTAGAGCGTACGGGCATTCGTCCAACATTAGATGTAAACGGAATTTGGGGAGGCTATACAGGCGAAGGCGCGAAAACTGTGTTGCCTTCGAAGGCCTATGCAAAAATTTCGATGCGCCTTGTTCCTAATCAGGATAATAACGACATCACCGAATTATTTACAAAACATTTTCTTTCCATTGCACCAAAATCGGTGAAAGTAAAAGTAACAGCCCTGCATGGCGGACAAGCTGCCGTAACGCCAACAGACTCGAAAGCATTTAAAGCCGCGAGCAATGCATTCGAAGAAGTGTGGGACAAACGACCCATCCCAACTCGTGATGGAGGAAGTATTCCGATCGTGGCACTCTTTAAAAAAGAACTGGGTTTAGATACCGTGTTGATGGGTTTTGGATTGGACTCCGATGCGATTCACTCACCAAACGAACATTACGGCATTAAAAATTTTGTGCTGGGTATTGAAACAATAACAGCATTCTACAAGCATTTTTCAAAAGCATAAACAACATATTGTTGCAAATATCAGAACCAAGAGAGTGATAGAAATTGTTAACTTTAGAAATTAACTGTTTCATGGGAACAGGTAAAGAAAAACCTGCAAAAGAAAGGTAAGCTATGATATGTATCTCATCAGGTTTAAAAAGTCAGCGGAAAAGGAAATTGCGAAGCTCCCTTTAAAAGCAATAAGCCAAATATGACCTGTAATTGATGGTTTAGCATTAAACCCAAGACCATCGGGATCAAAAAAATTAGAAAGCCAAAAAAAACCTTTGTGGAGAATATGCATGGGCAAGTATCGTGTAATTTGTCTGACAGAGGACATCACAAAAATTGTGGAGATACGGAAAATTGGTCATCACAAAGACATTTACAGGCGACCTACCATCCATTTTTGTTATTTCTACGTTATTGTCTCAATTGAATTTCTGAATGCATGAATTGGAATAAAGCACTTAACGCATCCGTACTACTCACTCTACTGGCGTTTTCCTCGTACGCGCAAATTCTCACACCAACAAAATGGACATGGAGTGTAGCCAATACAACTGTTAGAGTTGGCGATGAGATTGATCTCATCTTTAAGGTGACTATTGATAAAGACTGGTACATCTACGCGAATGAGTTTGATCCGGATTGCGGACCCATGCTCACCACGGTAACATTAAACCTGGATGCAAGTTTTAAAGTTGTAGGTGCACTCAAAGCAATTAACTCCACCGCCAAGCACGATGAAATCTTTGATTGTGATGTAAAGATTTTCAAAAGCACAGCTGAGTTCAGGCAAAAAATAAAAGTGCTATCAACAAAATTAAAACTAGCAGGAATTTACGAGGGCCAGGTATGTACAGAGGTTGAAGGGAAATGTGTTCCATTCGATGGTGAGTTTGCTTTTGCGGGGATTAATGTTCTCGGTGGCGTGAAAGAGATTAAGAAGTCAGAGACGCAACCGGAAACAGTACTGGTAACAAAAGATACAACAAAAAATTCTGAACTTAACCTGACAACGCTAACTGAAGTTAAGGGTCCTACATTGGACAAAACTATTCTCGAAGGAGAATCAACTTTTGGAAACGATTCTTTTTGGGCGCTGTTGGTGTTGGCATTTATTGCAGGATTAACATCCCTGATCACGCCCTGTGTTTTTCCAATGATTCCCATGACGGTCACATTCTTCTTAAAAGATACACAGACAAAAAGAGAAGGAATAAAAAAAGCAATCATTTTTGGATTGTCGATTATTGTTCTCTATTCATCAGCTGGAACCTTGTTCGCTATCATTCTTGGTCCTGAAGGATTGAATGCACTCGCTACAAATTGGATTCTTAACCTGTTCATATTTTTTGTCTTCATCATCTTCGCACTCTCATTTTTCGGTTTATTTGAAATCAATGCACCTTATCAACTCATTAACAAGGTAGACAGACAAGCCGAGAAAGGCGGCCTGGTTGGTGTGTTCTTCATGGCCTTTACGTTGGTATTGATCTCCTTCAGTTGTACTGTTCCAATTGTTGGAAGTGTGCTTGCTCTTTCAGCAGGAGGTCAAATACTGAAGCCCATCCTGATGATGTTCTCATACTCACTGGCATTTGCATTGCCCTTTACATTTTTTGCATTCTTTCCCGAGATGATCAAGAGCATACCGAAATCTGGCGGATGGCTGAATGCAGTGAAAGTAACATTGGGATTTTTAGAACTTGCATTAGCCTTAAAGTTTTTCAGCATAGCCGACCAGGCATATCACTGGGGCCTTCTCGACCGTGATGTAAACATTGCATTGTGGGTAGTGATTTTTTCGTTGTTGGGATTTTATCTGTTAGGAAAAATACGCTTACCTCACGATAGCGTACTTGAAAAAACTCCTGTCCCTCGTCTATTAATGGCAATAGCAGTATTCACATTTGTGATTTACTTAGTTCCGGGATTGTGGGGCGCACCGTTAAAGGCATTGGCAGGATACTTACCCCCGCAATACACCAATGATTTTGATCTGGTAACCCTCACCCGAAGCACACGTGCCAACGAAATTTGTGAACCACCCAAGTACGCAGATTTCCTTCACTTGCCACACGGGCTACAAGGTTACTTCGATTATGAACAGGCATTGAAGTGCGCACGCGAACAAAACAAGCTCTTGTTCATTGATTTCACCGGGCATGGTTGTACCAACTGTAGGGAAATGGAAGCGGTGGTATGGAGCGACCCGTCCGTTTTGGA
Source organism: Cyclobacteriaceae bacterium (assembly GCA_031400675.1). Lineage (GTDB taxonomy): Bacteria > Bacteroidota > Bacteroidia > Cytophagales > Cyclobacteriaceae > UBA2336. The sequence goes on along the minus strand of JANNQJ010000140.1, from coordinate 20,875 downwards.
GCGATTGAAAAATGATTTTGTGATTGTGGCATTATATGTTGACGACAAAACCGAACTACCGGAATCAGAATGGTTTACTTCGAAGTATGATGGCAAATTGAAAAAAACTATTGGTAAGAAAAATGCTGACTTGCAAATCGCCAACCTTAATAATAACGCACAGCCATTTTATGTATTGCTAGGCACTGATGAGCGCGTGTTGGCATGGCCTTACGGTTATAACCGAAGTGTAGAAGAGTTTGTAAAATTTTTGGAAAGCGGGAAGGAGAAATTCAAACAAATGTCAGCGAACTAGTAGCAAGTTGAAATACGGCAGAATTTTATATATTTGATCTGCGTGCGGCAATAAATTGAGTATTATTTTTTAGGTAGCCGCAAATTTTTAACGCGACAGATTAACGATTCAGAGAATGCAAAAACGTTGGGTTGGCTTTTTTTCTTTCTGCATAATACTAGCGGGTGCTGTAGCATTCAACGCATACAATCCCTTTTTAGAAACCCTGCAAATCGATGATTCTTACAGTTTCTCCCCGATTAACATTAGCGTAAAGGACCCTAGGGTTCTATACGGGATCAATGTGGATGAATATATAGTGATTGAAGACAAGGTGGAAAAAAATCAATTCCTGGCCGACATCTTAACTGCGTACAACGTTCCGGTTAAACTCGTTAACCAGGTTTCGTCTATCCCCAGAAGTTTATTTGATGTCAGAAAAATTGCAACGAATAAAAAGTATACAGTAATCTGTAAACCAGATTCGCTTAAAACAGCGAAGGCTTTTATTTATGAACCCAACCCCATTGACTATATCGTTTTCACCTTCGAAGATTCTCTTTGGGTGGAAGTGTGCCAGCGCGACATCGTAATCAAAGAACAGAGTATTGCCGGAGTCATCCAGTCCTCGTTATCTCAAACAATCAATGAAATGGGGATTTCGCATGAACTCACCAACAAGTTTGTCGACATTTTCGCCTGGCAGGTAGATTTTGCGCGACTCCAAAAGGGAGATGTGTTTAAGTTAGTCTACGAAGAAATTCAGGTTGAGGGCCGGGCCATTGGTATTCGCAATATCAACGGTATTTATTTCGAGCATTTCGAAAGTGAATATTATGCGATTCCTTTCGATCAGGGCGATGGTAAAGATTACTTTGATGATCATGGAAAAAGTCTCCGTAAAGCTTTGTTAAAATACCCGATTGAATTCACACGCATCAGCTCACGATACTCAGGGCGGAGATTTCATCCTGTGCAGAAAATTTTTAAACCCCACCTGGGAACTGACTTCAGTGCTCCTACCGGAACCCCGATTCGTTCTGTGGGTGAGGGTATAGTAGAAGAGGCCCAGTATAAATCCAACAATGGAAACTACGTGAAGATCCGCCACAACGGAACGTATACCACCCAATACCTTCACATGTCACGCATTGAGTCGGGCATTCGGGCAGGGGTTAGAGTATCGCAAGGCCAGCGCATTGGATATGTTGGCAGTACGGGGCTTGCCACCGGCCCGCATTTATGTTACCGTTTTTGGAGAAACGGGAAACAGGTAGACGCACTTCGGGTTGAACTGCCACCCTCGCAACCAATCAGGAATGCGTATGCCGAAGCGTATGAACAAGTAAAAGGACGCATCATGATGAAGCTTGATGCTATTCCTTCACCTGTACAACAATCGATGGCGAAAGCTTTTTAGCCCGATCATAAACTTTTGATTCTCCCGCTTCGTTCTGTTGCCAGAGTCAGTTACTTTAATGCCCGCATGATTTTACGTAACACAAAAACTCCAGTCTAACCTGAAAACCCCAAGGTCATTTTGAAACTGTCTTTTTTAGTCGCATTGCTTTTTCTGACGTCCCAATCGTGGGCTCAAAAAGTTGGATTGGTGTTAAGCGGAGGAGGGGCAAAAGGGATTGCACACGTAGGGGTCTTAAAAGCCCTGGAAGAAAATGAAATTCCTATCGATTATATTGTGGGAACATCCATGGGAGGAATTATTGGCGGATGCTATGCAGCTGGCATGAGCCCGGATGCCATTGAGCGGATGATTCTTTCCGATGATTTTTTACGTTGGGTGAATGGACTTCCGGAAGGAGGAGTCAACTACCATTACACCAAAAGCGAAGAAGGCCCCTATTTTTTGAAATTAAACCTTTCTTTAGATTCAACCCGTTCCTTCCAACTCAACTCCAGCATTGCCAATGATGTGTCGCTCAATTTCGCGCTCGCTGAAAAAATGGCACAAGCTGAAGCTATTTCCGGGCGCAATTTTGATAGCCTCTTTATCCCACTGAGGGTGGTTACAGCCGATATTTTCACACAATCAGAAGTCATTCTTGCAAGCGGATCGTTAAGCGATGCGCTGCGTGCCACACAAAGTGTTCCGTTCTTTTATAACCCCATCCGGGTAGAGGGCCGGTATTTATTCGATGGTGGCGTGTACAATAATTTTCCAGTAGATGTGGTGCAGAAAGAATTCAACCCGGATGTTATTATCGGATCAAATGTCTCGTCCAAGGTTTTTGAGGAATACCCATATGCGAATGACGATAAGCTGATTACCAATTCATTACTGTACATGCTTCTTGATAAATCCGATCCTACCCGGATTCCGGAAAACGGTGTATACATTCAACCAAATTTAGAAGGATACAGCTCACTTGAATTTAGCAATGCACGGGCATTGATAGATAGCGGGTACGCTAAAACGATCCAGCAAATAAAAGAAATAAAGCAAAAAATAAAACAGACCAGAACGTGCGATGAGATTACCGAGTACAGAAACTCTTTCAATAATAAAAGCAGTCCGTGGGTTTTTGAAAATGTAACATTCAAGACTTTTAACTCGAAGCAACGAAAATACATTCGAAGAATATTTAAAATCGATTCAAAAAAGCATAAGCCATTTTATTTTCGGGATGTAAAGCATGGATACTACAAACTCGTTGCTGAACCTTATTTTAGCAATGTATATCCGTCCATTTTGTATAATGCGAACTCCGAGAAGTTTGTCCTTAAATTGTCGCAAAGACCACAAAAGAATTTTCAGGTAGAATTTGGCGGAGTGGTTGCCACACGCGATGTGAGTAACATTGCGTTGGGCTTAAACTATTATTACTTCAACAGACTTCTGACGCATGCTTATGTCGGAGTTCAAACCGGAAGCTTTTATAAGTCCGCAATCGCCCGCACCCGCATCGACCTGCCTTTTCTAAATCAATTTTACATTCAGCCGGAAGCAGTCTTTAACGGCTGGGACTATCCGGAGAGTGTGGATTTGCTACAAAAAACCTCCCTTACAATTTTGAAACGATTTGATCGCAAAGTAGCCCTGCATGTAGGCAAGGCGGTAGGAAATTATTTCAAGTGCGTATTAAGCATGGAAGGAATTAATAATGAGGATCGATATAGTAATACCAAGTCCTTTATGAGCACGGATACGCTGGATAACCTGCGTGTAAAGGGATTTAAAACGGGGTTTAGTTTTTCCATGAGTGAACTAAACCATAAGTTGTATGCATCACGAGGAAAAGCTTATTCTGTAAGTGCGTATTATTTTAATCTTCAGGAAAAATATTTACCCGGAAGTACAGCTGATGCCGCGCGCATAGAGAATACAAAAGAGCATCAATGGTTTAGGCTGCGGGCTACAGCGGAGCATTACTTCAGCAGAGGTTGGTACCGGCCGGGCTATTACGCGGAAGCCGTTTTTTCTAACCAGCCTGTTTTCAGTAATTATTTTGGAACCATCATCAATGCGCCAGCCTTTTTCCCCCTTCAGGATAGCCGAACACTCATTTTAGAAAACTTTCGCGCCTTCAACTATATCGCGTTTGGTATTCGAAACATATTTGTAATTAAAAGCAGGTTGGACTTCCGGATAGAAGGATACGCTTTTAAACCCTTTGAAGAAATACAGGAGGGACAAAATCAAGAAGCGCTTGAAAAACCCGATCTTACCCAATTATATTTTGCCGCCTCAGCAGGTCTGGTCTTCCATTCTCCTGTGGGCCCAATCTCGCTCAGTGTCAATTATTATAATGATCAGGAAAACGAATTGGGCGTGCTCTTGCATGTAGGGTTTTTGCTGTTTAATAAGCATGGTCTTGAGTAATTCAGCCCTTTAAGGATTAACCAACTCCTTATTGTAGGTGTTTTAGAGTAGTTTTTTAATGGCTGGGATGTATTATTTTCGGTCAATTTTAAAATTTTTACCTAAGTTTATAAGTTGAATTTAACCTGCCCTCACCTCATGAAGAGACTAATACCTGCTTTCATAATAATGTTTGCAACTTCTTTCGTAGCCTCTGCACAGGTAGTACAGTGGGCATCCAAGGTGTTGCAGTTTTCATCTGAGTTAACTCCTGCTCAATATTCTGCTCAGCAAGCGTTAGGGAAACCCAATGTATTACCAGCGGGAGGTCAGAATCCTAGTGCCTGGGCACCTGATAAGCCAAATCGAAAAGAATTTTTAAAATTAGGCTTTGATAACCCTATTAGTATCCGGCAGGTTGCGATAGCAGAATCACACAACCCCAGTGCCTTATATAAAGTATTCGTGTATGATGAAGCAGGAAAAGAATATGAAGTAAATACGTTGAATCCCATGGCAGTACCCATGAAGGGTCGTATGCTTACGTTGTTCATGGATATGACTCCTTATAAAGTGACTGCTGTTAAACTTGAGTTTGATGGGGCAGCAGTGCCGGATTATTTTGGAATTGATGCCGTGGCAATTTCCGATTCCAATTACCCAATCATTGCGTTTATTCCCACACCATCGTTGCTTGCTTCCGGAATTATTACGGAAGCGTTGGATAAAAATGTAAACAGTGAATACAGCGAACTCAACCCGCTACTCTCACCTGATGGCAAAGTACTTTACTTCAGCCGTAGAAATCACCCACAAAATGTTGGAGGCGTGGATGACAAAGAAGACATCTGGTATTCAGAGTTGGGAGAAGATGGTAAATGGCAACTTGCAAAAAACATGGGCCCGCAGTTTAATAATGCGTATCCGAATTTCGTGAATACGATCAGTGCTGTAACCCCTGATGGCAAGTCTGCCATTATGGTTCTTGGAAATAAGTATATAGATGGCGGAAAAAAAATGCTGGCGGGTGTTTCAATTAGCTCTAATGTGGGTGGCGAATGGTCTAAGCCCATTGGACTGAATATTACCAACGACTATAATTACAATGAAAAAGCGAATTATTTCTTAACAAACAATCGTAGAACGATGGTCATGTCAGTCGAGCGAGACGATTCACAGGGTGATCGGGATCTTTACGCCTCCTTCATGCAAGATGACAGCGTGTGGACGGAACCATTAAACCTTGGTAAAATAGTAAACAGTGCAGCTGAAGAATCAGCTCCATTTTTGGCAGCAGATGACAAAACACTGTATTTCTCCTCCAAAGGATTTAGCGGATATGGTGGAAGCGATGTCTATGTATCCAAACGATTAGATGACACATGGACCAATTGGTCGGAACCAGAAAACATGGGGGCTGAGATTAACTCACCGTTGGAAGATTTATTTTTCAACATTCCTGCCAACAGTGAACATGCCTACTATTCACGCGGCATTAACGAAACCAATACCGATATTTTTCGTGTAAAATTACCCGTGCTGAGAAATCCGGAAATATGGGTTACCGTAAAGGGGAAGCTTGTTGATGCAAAAACCGGAGAACCGATTGGAGCTAAAATCATTTATGAAAAATTGCCCGATGGAACCATTGCTGGCATCGCGCAGAGTGATCCGAAGACTGGCGAATACGAAATCAAGTTACCTGCCGGTTATTTATATGGTATCCGCGCGGAAGCAAATGACCATATTTCTGAGAACCAAAATCTGGACTTGCGTAATGTGACAAGTGAAAGCGTAATTGAGCACAAGGACTTTATGCTGGCCCCTATTGGGGTTGCCCTTATTGAGGAAAACGCAGTCATCACATTGAATAATATCTTCTTTGATTTTGATAAAGCAACGCTAAAGCCGGAATCTTTCCCCGAATTAAATCGCATTGTAGATTTGATGAATACACGTTCAGCGATGCAAGTGGATATCTCGGGCCATGCCGATGCAACAGGGGATGCAGGATATAACAAAGGCCTTTCTAAACGCAGAGCAGAATCCGTGCAAAAGCACCTGGTAGGCAAAGGGGTTAGTGAATCACGAATTTCGGTTTCATTTTATGGAGAAGATAAACCGATAGAATCGAACGCAACCAAAGAAGGAAGACGCAAAAACAGAAGAGTGGAATTCAAAATAGTGAAACCTTAAAATGCGAATGATGAAAAGATTTTCTATCCTTTTAGTCGCTGCTATCTGCATCACACTGAACGCCTCTTCACAGGCAATTGATAGTCTTGTAACAGCACAAGGTCGGATCTTCAATGCCGACACAAAGGAAGAACTCACGGCAAAAATTACGTATCAAAGCTTACCGTACGGAAATAAGGTAGGAGTAATAAATAACAGCAACTATTCCTTCCCGATGTTTGACCAGGAGCGTTATTCTATAACGGTTGAATCACCGGGGTTTGTAACAGCCAAATACATGCTGGATCCTGCCGAGGCTTCTGAACAAAAGCTTGTAAAGGATATTGAATTAGTACACGGTAGTGCTGTGGTAAAAAAGAAACATGAGGCTGGCCATGTTATGTTATTGAACAACCTGATCTTTCAGGTAGCGAAGTCAAAGATAGAACCTGAATCGTATCCTGAACTCGATATGGTGGTGAATATGATGAAGGAAAACCCAAAAATGGTAATCCAGTTAGAAGGCCATACTGATTATCTGGGAGACCCTGCCAAAAACTTAAAACTTTCCGAACAGCGAGTGGAGGCTGTTAAAAGTTACTTGGTAGATAAAAGTGTTCACAAGAACAGGGTAAAAACTAAAGCTTTCGGTGGCACAAATCCGCTTTCAAAAGATGAGACCCCCGAAGCTCACCGGATGAACCGCAGAGTAGAGTTAAGAATACTGCAAAATTAGAACGTACTCAGAGAGGCGATTACTGATGAATTTTTCTGGCCGACAGAATAAATTATCTTAATCGACTTCTCTTTTAATTCATCGCTCCAGTCACTTTGCTGTACAGCCCGTAAAAGAATCATCGAAAACTCATCCGTACGGGACGAAACATAAAGTTCATGAGCCTGTACCAAATATTGAATCGATTCCGCTAATTTTTGATGATTGTAAGAATCGACCGCTTTGTTATAGTAGAGTAACCCACGCAGTTCCTCCATGGAGACGGGCCGGTACAGATCGAAATTAAACTGGTGATACCTTATCTTGGAATTAGAGGCGGTTAACGTATTTTGTTTATAATCTCCAATCCTCTTCTCAATTTCCCTTGTCGTTTCAACGAAACCATTTAGGGGATCCGTTGCTTCCAGTAAAACCTTCCCCTGTGCTGTTTCAACTGTTAAAAAAATGTGATAGTTGGTTTCGATAACTTCATACGGAAGATCAAAGTGGTTTAGAACAACAGCATACAAAATTGTTCCTGTCAAACAATTATAAGCACCACCGTTGAAGAGATTACTAAAGGAGGCATAGGGTTCATATTTTTTTAAATATTCCTGGTGTGTTTTTGAGAATACGTACCGCACAAAATCTTTTTCCTTTTTTATAGAGGTTCTCTTTTTCTCTAGTTTCTCCAAGAACGAGTCAAAAGATGATTGGGCAGAAAAGTTCTGATTATCGGTAGAAAGAAAAGTGTTTAAGTAAAGGGGGGTAGGTTCAACCTCTTGTCCGATAGCTGAAAAGGAAAATAGGAGAACCAATAAGAAAGGCAGGTGTTTCAATGTTACGCCAATGTTATGTTTCTGTTATCAAAGGTAACACTTATATAATATAAGTCAATAGGTTGGTAATCTGTACATAATATTACTTCCAGATTTGAAGATTTTACTACCTTACAGAATGGTTACAATTTTGGATCAAAAGCATGATTTTGAGCTCATTCTAAAGGTTTTTGATCCTTTGAAACAAACCTCAATAGAGCTTAGGAAAGAACCCCTTCAGAATCGGAAAAATCGATTAATTGCTCTCAAATCCTGGATAAAATCGAATAGATCCCTAATACAACAAGCTATTTATAGTGACTTTCGGAAGCCGGCTGCCGAAGTCGACACCACAGAAATTTTCCCAGCACTCGATGAAATCAAATGTGCGCTTGACAACATGGATCGTTGGTCGAAACCAAAGAAGGTAGATGCCCCGATCACGATGCTTGGTACCCGTTCAATAATTGTTTATGAACCAAAGGGATTATGTCTGATCATTTCACCTTGGAACTATCCATTCAATTTGTCTGTGGGACCTTTGGTATCTGCTTTAGCCGCAGGTAACAATGTTATTCTAAAGCCATCTGAAAATACACCCCACACCTCGGCACTTGTAAAAAAAATGTGTGGAGAGATTTTTGAGAAAGACGTGGTAACTGTATGTGAGGGTGGGCCGGAAGTTTCACAAGCATTATTGAAGCTTCCGTTCGATCACATCTTCTTTACAGGAAGCCCGGCCATTGGTAAAGTCGTGATGAAGGCTGCAGCTGAGAATCTTACCTCTGTTACATTAGAACTTGGTGGTAAATCACCAACCGTGGTAACCTCATCGGCAAGAGTAAAAGAGGCAGCGCAACGAATTGCAGTAGCGAAATTTATTAATAATGGCCAAACCTGCATTGCGCCTGACTATGTATTGGTACATGAAAGCGTTGCCCCCGATTTTATCAGTCAACTGAAAGAACAGGTGCAAAGGCTTTTCTCAGGAAGTGAAAAAAATATTCAAGAATCACCACACTACGCAAGAATTGTAAATCTGAAGCATTACGCTCGATTAAACACGTTGCTACAGGATGCGGTGGACAAAGGTGCAAAGCTGGAATTGAGTGGGCCCGTTGAACAATCGGAACGATTTATACACCCCATGATTTTATCTCACGTTCCCATGGACTCACTTGTAATGGAAGAAGAGATTTTTGGCCCTATTCTTCCGGTGTTAACTTATCAATCCTTCGAAGATGCAATTGATATCATTAACAAGAAACCAAAACCGCTAGCATTGTATTTCTTTGGTTCTAACAAAAATGAACTTCAACGTGTAAAGCAGGAAACTTCTTCAGGTGCTATTTGCATCAATGATTGCGCCATCCATTTTTTGCATCATAACCTTCCCTTTGGCGGAGTCAACAATAGCGGCATTGGCAAATCGCATGGTTATCATGGATTTATGGCTTTCTCGAATGAGAAACCTGTTTTGAAGCAAATGAATGGATTCACCTCATTCCTACTTTTTTACCCACCTTACACGCCACGGGTTCAGCGATTAATCAATTGGCTGTTAAAATTGTTCTAGGCACGAGTTTCGCTAAAACTTAACGGCATTTAAACTGTAGGTTTAGTAATTTTGATTCTCTTTTTTTGGTAGTCATACGTAATCGATTCTTTTATGAAGAAAGTACTCATCATTGTCGGCCTGGTATTAGTCGTGTTACTGGCTGCAGCTTTTATTCTACCCATTGTTTTTAAAGATGACATCAAGGCGGCCATTGACAAAGAAATTGCCAAGTCGGTAAATGCCGATGTGGTGTTTGATGCCGATAAATTTTCACTTAGCCTGTTCCGTAATTTCCCTAACATCACTGCCGAAATGCGCGACTTTGGGGTTATTAACCGTGAGCCCTTTGCGGGAGAAATTCTGTTTGCTGCTGAGCGATTTGAAGTAGAGGTGAACTTGCGAGATATTTTGTTTGGAAGTCAGATAAGTTTAAAAGGTATCACGATTGTTCGACCGCAGATCAATGTTAAAGTACTGGAAGATGGCCGCACTAATTATGACATCGCCATTCCGTTAACGGATACGGTTTCGACTGCTCCTGAAGAGGCAGAAGATTTTTCGTTTGGTATTGATCATTGGGAAATTGTGGAGGGTGATATTGTGTATGATGATAAATCAATTCCGTTTTTCACCGAACTCAAAAATGTAAATCACACTGGCAGTGGTGATTTCACACAAAGTGTGTTTGACCTGAAAACCAAAACTACTGCTGATACCCTCAACATGGGCTATGCAGGAGATATGTACCTCGTTAACAAAAGAGCTGAAGTTGACATGACCATATCCATCAGTGAAGAGTATACAAAATATACATTCAAGGAAAACAGTATAAAGCTCAACGACTTTGCGATGAGCTTTGATGGCTGGTTAAAAATGAATGAGCAGGATTATGGAATGGACATTTCATTCAAAAGCCCGGAAAACACTTTTAAAAGTCTGTTGTCCCTTGTACCTGGTATGTATACAGAAAGTTTCAAAAACATAGAAACCAGTGGTGAGCTAGCATTCAACGGATTTACAAAAGGCACATACAGCGATACACAATTACCCGCTTTCAATGTGGGGTTAAAGGTGATTGATGCCATGTTTAAATACCCAGATTTACCAACGCCTATTAATAACATCAATCTCGATATGGTGGTTGACAACAAAGATGGAGTAATCGATAACACGGTCATTGACGTAAAGAAATTCCACATGGACTTTGGTTCAAACCCGGTTGATGCGCGCGCACTGATTAGTAAAATATACCCAACGAATGTGGATGCGAAAATCACTGCGAAGCTGAACCTGGCAGAGTTGAGCAAAATGTTCCCGGTAGAAGGACTAGACATGAAGGGAAACTATGCCTTGAATTTATCGGCTAAAGGAGTGTACGATAGCTTAAAGAAAACAATCCCAGCTATTGATGCTGCCATGTCACTGGCAAGCGGATATGTGAAGTCTTCTGAATTCCCATTACCCTTACAAGATGTTCATTTTAATTCCACCATTAAAAATACTACTGGCAAAATGGCTGAAACATTTATAGCCGTGAATGATTTTTCGATGACCATGGACGGGGAGAAATTCTCAGCTGATCTTTTACTTCAGAACCTGGACGATTACAAATGGGATGTAAAAGCGAAAGGCGCAATAGATCTCGAAAAAATCACAAAAATATTTCCAGTGGAAGGCATGATGCTGGCCGGAAAGGTTAAAGCTGATATTCAAACCAAGGGAAAAATGTCGGATCTGGATGCCGAGCGATATGAGAGACTGCCTACAAGCGGAGTTGCCTCACTTGCAGCATTTAAGTTCACCTCAAAAGATCTTCCATACGATGTGACCATGAGCAGAGCCGAAATGGTTTTTGACCCGAAGAAGGTAGAGCTGAAGGAAGTTTCGGGTACAATCGGCAAGAGTGATTTCAATGTAAACGGATCGGTAAACAATTACATCGGGTATCTTTTCGGAAAAGGTGAATTACTAAAGGGTACGATGAACTTCAACTCAACCTTGCTGGATCTGAATGAATTTATGGTGACCGAAACAGAGGAGGCCCCGGTGGCAGAAGATACAGCCACGTATGGCGTTATTCCGGTTCCTCATAATGTCGACTTTTTGTTGAAATCAAACGTGAAGACTATTAAAATGATGGATTATACAATGACAAATGCCAGTGGCGATGTGATTGTGAAAGATGGCATTGCTAATCTCAGTAACCTGAAATTCAATATGCTGGGCGGTGCATTTGTAGTGAATGGAACGTACAACACGAAAGACATCTCTCATCCGAAGTATGACCTGGGGCTAAAGATTGAAAACTTATCCATTGCACAGGCCGCAACATCCTTTTCCATCGTAAAAAGCTTTGCTCCGGTTGCCGGATTAATGAATGGCAAGTTCTCTACCGATTTTAAAATCAGCGGTGAGTTATTGCAGAGCATGATGCCGAATTTAAAAACAGTAGATGGGGACGGACTTGTGAAAGTGGCACAGGCATCCTTAAAAGATTCCAAGCTTGTTTCAGGTATCACCTCACTCACAAAATTGGATGATACCGATGAGGTAACCATGAAAGATGTGCTCATGTCAGCTTCTATAAAAAATGGTAGATTAAGTGTAAAACCTTTTGATGTAAAATTTGGAAGCTACAAAACATCCGTAGCAGGCAGTACGGGAATTGACGGTTCGATTGATTACAAATTAAAGATGGATGTTCCTGCTGGGAAATTAGGATCACAGTTCAACAGCTTTATAGCAGGGGGTAAATCTGACCCCAATGCGAATGTTCCGGTAACCATTGGATTAGGTGGTAGCTTTTTAAAACCTGCTCCCAAATTATTAATGGATGAGCAGAAAAAGCAAGTGCAAGATGCTGCAACATCTGCAGTGAAAAAAGAGGCCACCAAGCAGGCCGATAAACTTATTGATGACTTGCTGGGAAAACCTAAAGCTGACTCCACAAAAACCGACAGCACAAAAACAGTCTCCACTTCCGATAAGCTAAAGAAGGAAGCCGCGGACAAAATCCAGAATCTTTTGAAGAAGAAAAAGAAAAACTAATTGTAGAGACGGATAATTATCCGGCTCTACTGCATTTTTATTGTTTCCTTATACCGGAAGCAATCTACAAGGTGATCGTTAATCAATCCACAAGCCTGCATGTGGGCATAGATAACCGTGCTGCCAACAAACTTAAATCCTCGTTTTATCAGGTCTTTGCTCAGCGCATCCGATTCTTTTGAAGTAGGTGGAATTTGTTTAAGTGTTTTCCATTTGTTTACGATTGGCTTGCCGTTCACAAACCTCCAGATGTACGCGTCAAAACCTCCAAACTCCTTTTGGACTTCCAAAAACCGCTTGGCATTGTTTACAGATGCGTAAACTTTTAAACGGTTGCGTACGATGTAGGAGGTAGGCGCGGCCAGAAGCTTTTCGAGTTTGCTTTCTGTAAACCGTGCAACTTTTACCGGATCAAAATCAGCGAATGCTTTCCGGTAGCCCTGACGTTTTTTCAGGATGGTAGACCAACTTAGCCCTGCCTGCGCGCCCTCCAGGATCAAGAATTCAAAGTGCACACGGTCGTCATGAACGGGAATGCCCCATTCTTTGTCATGGTATTCAATGTATTGCTCAAATTTCAGGCACCATGCGCAGCGGTTTTTTTCATTCATAGTTGGTGAAGTTAGCTAGACAAAGTAAGTTTAATGTAATGACAGCAGTATGTCAGGATGGAAAAAAATTAATCCTAATTGTATGCACAACCTTATAATATTAGTGTGCCTTTGTTTTTCAGTCACGCTCTTTGCTCAAACACCAGAGCAAAAACTGAAAGACCAGAAAATTGAATTATTCAAGCCTGCTGCACCCATTGCTAATTATGTGAAAGCTGTACGCGTAGGCAACCTGATTTTTTTAGCAGGCCACGGACCCACAAAAGCGGATGGCACGAATATTACAGGTAAAGTTGGAAAAGACCTTTCTATTGAGCAGGCATACATGGCTGCGAGGCAAACCGCTATTTCGATGCTTTCAACTTTGAAGGCAGAGATTGGGGATTTGAGCAAGGTGAAACGTGTAGTGAAAGTATTGGGCATGGTAAACTGTACCGATGATTTTACGGATCATCCAAAAGTGATTAACGGCTTTTCTGATTTAATCGTGAGTGTGTTTGGAGAGAAGGGATTACATGCCCGTTCTGCAGTGGGGATGAATTCGCTTCCCATGAACATAGCTATTGAAGTGGAGATGATTGTTGAGGTGGTTGAATAGAGTCATTTCTATTTATAAAATTTCAGTGCCTCTTTCAGAATCGAATTGATTGCTTTTACAGGCAGGTCTTTCTCCGGATCAAGGAGCATAATTTTCATTCTCGCGCGCTTTTCAAGAAGTAACTTCGGATGTTCTATTTTTTTCCCTTCTACAATGCCCAGGTACGGTTGCTTGTACTTTTTATGAACCCACAGGTAGCAAAACATTTTTCCGCGATAATAATACATGGGCATTCCGTATTTCCATTCTTCAGTGAGGTCTTGATGAAAGCGGAGGACGTATTCCCGTAAAGCCAGCAGGCAGCTTTTGATGGGCTCCTCTTTTTGCAAAAAGTATTGGTCAATGAGCCGCAGCATAAAGAAAACTACTTTTCATTATCCATGTTCTCAGATGATATCACATAGAGAGTTTTCACAACGCCTGCTCAATATCTGCAATCAAATCACTTGCCTCTTCAATCCCCACCGAAAATCGAACGAGGCTATCCGTTACACCAATGCTGGCACGTTCAGCAGCATTCATTTTTGCGTGTGAAGTTTTTACTGGAGCAGCCATAGTGGATTCAACTCCACCCAGACTGATGGCCCGTTTAATTAATTTTAATTTCTTCAGGAACGCATCGGCATTTCCAACTACTTCAAAGGCCAGCATACCGCCAAACCCTCCGGGCATTTGTGCTTTAGCCACTGTGTGATTCGGGTGATCGGTCAACCCTGGGTAATACACTTTGCTGATTTTACCATTGCTCTTTAAATAATTGGCAAGCATCATCGCATTGTGGTTTTGCTGCCGCACGCGAAGCACAATGGTTTTAAGACTGCGTTCCACTAAATAACATGTGTGCGCATCCAATGATCCGCCAAAGTGAAAAGCGCTTCCCCAAACCTGCTTGATATGTTCTTTGAAACCTACTGCCGCGCCACAACACAAATCGCTGTGGCCACCAATATACTTTGTACCGCTGTGGGTAACGATGTCAATTCCCAAGTCAATTGGGTTTTGATTAACGGGTGATGCAAATGTATTATCGATGATGGTTAACAGTCCATGCTTCTTGGCAATGGATGCAACTGCTTTGATGTTGGTGATCTTTAAGGTTGGATTGGAAGGTGTTTCAATGTAAATGACTTTGGTTTCCTTCCGGATCACTTTCTCAAAGTTTTCAGGACTTGCACCGTCAACTAATGTGTATTCAATTCCGTATCGTGAAAACTCAGTAACGACAGCATTAAAAGTTCCACCATACAAATCGTTTTGCAATACAGCATGATCGCCTTTCTTCAAAAAGGCAAATAAGGAAGTCATAATAGCGGCCATGCCTGAACTAAATACCAAACCCTCTTCGGCATTTTCAAGCGCAGCTATTTTAGAGGCCGCTGCCCGCTGATTGGGAGTATTGAAATACCGCGGATATTGAGTTTCGGGCAGATCCTCATAATCATAAGCGGAGGAAGTATAAATGGGGTTAACAATTCCTTTAAACTGCGGGTCGCCCACTGAACCAGCGTGAACGCTCTGGGTGAGTTTGGAATGGGTGTTTTTCATAAAAAATCAAGGGAAAACATAAATATAGTGGGCAACTGCCAGAAAATTCATCATGGCATTGAGCAGGGAAAACTTAGCGGATTGGAACAATATGTTATATGGGTGTTTTGTTTTGGTTATCAATCGGTTACACTGAACTTTTATTTAGAATTAACGTTTAAATTTATATCAATAACAACCACTACTGTTATGAATTCAGTTACCAAAAAACTCCAGATTTTGGAAACGTTGAATGCGCTGGATCAAACTCAAACGGAGAATGTGTTGGCATACATCAAGGATATGCTTACTCCGAAAAGCGAGGTTGAATACAAGCGCACCAAACGGGAAGCCATGAAGGAGATCAGACAGGCGCTAAGCCGTGAGAGACGTTTGAAACTCTCAATCTAAAGAAGAGGTCAACGCGCTCTTCTCAACTAACATCCAAAATGTTAGATAGTATCTCTTACACTCTTTTATTGACGTCATTGCGAACCGAAGCGTTGTATTGCGCGTGTGCGTGAAGCAATCTAGTGAACTGAAATTCAGTCTTCAAATACGGGATTGCTTCGTCATTCCATCCGCTCGTCCTTCGCAATTCCTCGCCATGACGTGTATTTTTGTTAATGATTCTTTACGTACCCCTCCCATTTTTCCAACACCGCTTTAAAATCATCGGCTAATTCCGAATCAAAGCGCATCCATTCTTTTTTTACAGGATGCATAAAGCCAAGTGTTTTGGCGTGCAAGGCTTGCCTAGGTATAACTTTAAAACAGTTTTCTACAAACTGTTTGTACTTGGTAAATACAGTTCCTTTCGAAATTTGGTCGCCACCATACATGGCGTCATTAAACAGTGGGTGACCAAGATATCGCATGTGTGCGCGTATCTGATGTGTACGTCCGGTTTCAAGTTTGCACTCCACTAATGAAACGTATCGTAAGGACTGAAGAAGTTTGTAATGTGTGATGGCACGCCTTCCCATGTCTCCATCGGGGAAAGCAGTGGTTACTCTTCGGTCTTTCAGACTTCGTCCCACATTTACATCAATCGTTCCGTTTGGCGGACTTGGTTCACCCCATACTAATGCATAATATGTGCGTTCAATGCTGTGATCAAAAAACTGTTTGGCCAACGCTGTCAGTACAGTTTCTGTTTTAGCGATCACCAACAACCCCGAAGTGTCCTTGTCTATCCGATGAACCAGTCCGGGTTTGCCTTCGTTGCCTGGCAGTTGTGGAAGGTTTTGAAAATGATACGCAAGCGCGTTAACCAATGTGCCGCTCCAGTTATTGTAGGCTGGGTGTACGACCATCCCTGCAACTTTATTGATGATTAGTAAATGATCATCCTCATACATGATGTTGAGCGGTATGTTTTCGGGCTTTACATCGGTATCGCGGGGAGGTTGAGGAAGTGAGATGGTAATCACATCTCCGGGATGAACTTTGTAATTGGATTTAATAGCAGTCTCGTTCACCTTTACGAAGCCATCCTCAATCCCCTTTTGAATTCTGGAACGAGATGTGCTGCCCATTCGGGTGTTCAAAAACTTATCGATGCGTAATAAACTTTGCCCTGGATCGGCTACAATTCGATGATGCTCAAACAAGAGTTCGTCATCATGTTCATCATTGTTGATGGGCTCTTCCTTCATTTTCGTTACTTCCACCCGCAATATTACTCAATTAGGGCGTTTACGTGATACTTGAACAACCGAATGTCATTTGATGTTGTACTATAATATTCTATGGTGTTTGCATCTGATATTGGGAACGTAATCTTAGAGCTGGCTGAACAGCGTGGTTCGGGAAAGGCATTTTTTCTTGCTGAGGTAGCCCAGCTTATTGACCGCGGAAACCGCGAAGCACAAATGGAACAAATTCAATTGGTAGCGGAATCTTTGATTCGCGAAGGACAAATTATTTCTGCGAAGACAGAATTGGGAACTGAAACAGCTTATGCAAAGTCATTGCCGAGCATCATGAGTAACTCCTCGTACATGACGACACCTCCATCAGAAAATCATTTTTGATTTAACTGAGAAATCCTTTCTTTGCGAAACTCGAGAAATGCGCTATCAGAAAATGCTGTTTTTTTTAATTGTGTCACTCCTTTGGGGATGTGAGAGAAAAGTCCAACTACCGGTTACCGAAACTATTTTTGAAGCAGGGGCAGTGCAAGGGAAGTTAAAAACAAAAGAATTGAGAGAGGCTTCGGGCTTGGCCGCGAGTGTCAGCAATCCTGATTTATTATGGACGCACAATGACAGTGGTGATCAGGCGCGAATATTTTTAATTGATAAGGAAGCGCATCACAGAGCAACGGTATGGTTTGCCAACTCGACAAACCGTGATTGGGAAGATATGGCCATTGGCCCTGGTCCCGTGGAGGGAAAAAGTTATATGTATGTTGGAGACATAGGCGATAATGACTCCAGGCATCCATACAAATATATCTATCGGGTTGAGGAACCAGTTGTGAATTGGAACAAGAGCTCCGACACAACACTGACTAACGTAGACTGTATAAAATTTCAATTGCCCGACAGCCCACGAGATGCTGAAGCCATGATGGTTGATCCAATGACGCGTGATATTTATATAATTTCTAAACGGGAGCAAAAAGTAAATCTTTATAAACTCTCCTACCCACATTCAACCAAAGAGCCAGTGACGGCTGAGCTTGTTCTCGCAAAACTTGAGTTCAATCAGTTTGAGGAGCAAGTCGTTTCTCAACAAGGCAATGAGCGCTTAACCAACGGATATCATTCTGACTACTTTAATCAAATTGTTAGCTGCGATATTTCAAGAGACGGACAAGAGGTTTTAATAAAAAGCTATAGCTCGGTGTACTATTGGAAAAATGAAAAGAATGAAAGCATCCCGGAACTTTTAAAAAGACCTCCCACATTATTACCTTATGTTCCCGAACCACAAGGTGAAGCCATTGCATTTGACATGAGGGGAGACGGTTACTTTACACTGAGCGAAAAAAGAGGGAAGACCCCGCAACGCTTATTTTTTTATAAGCGAAAGTAAGCAAAGCATTTCGGTTGTGGTAAAATCTCGGTAACACGAAAGTCATAAGTATAGCATTGCCTTAACACCTGATTCAATCGCAATTAATATGCGAACCATAGCTTGAGGAAAATTTCAATCCCCAACTATGCAAAAAATTTTACTTCTACTTTTCTTCTTCACTTCACTTTCAGCTTGGGCGCAAACAGGTGTTATAAAGGGTAAGGTAACAGATGAACAAACCGGTGAAGGACTGCCGGGAGCTACCCTTAAAATACAAGGCACCACCGTAGGAACCAGCTCCGATTTGAACGGAGAATTCCTGCTTCGTGCTAAACCCGGTCAGGTTGAGTTGGTGGTAAGTTACATTGGTTTTAAAACCATTACCCAAACAGTTGAAGTGGCGGAGGGTGGCAATGCCGAGGTACAATTTAAAATGGCCGGTGATGCCGTGCAATTGGAAAACGTGGTTATAACCGGAGTATTGCAGGGACAACAGAAAGCGATTAATCAACAAAAATCAGCTGATAACATTAAGAATATTGTAAGCGCAGATCAGATCGGGCGTTTCCCGGATCCAAACGTAGCTGAAGCATTGCAGCGAGTACCTGGAGTAAATATTGAACGCGATCAGGGGGAAGGACGCTATGTTCTGGTAAGAGGCCTTGCACCACAGTTCACCAACATCAGTATTAATGGAGAGCAGATTCCCTCACCGGAAGCCGGAGTGCGCTTTGTAGCATTAGATGCCGTGCCTGCCGATCAACTTTCTTCTATTGAAGTGACCAAGGCTCTCACCCCTGATATGGACGGTGATGCCATTGGAGGAAACGTGAATCTCATTACACGTACGGCTCAATCGGAGTCTCCTTCTATTAGTGCGTCAGCTGTGGTTGGCTATAACAACATTGTGAAACGCACGAATCTGCAAGGCTCACTTGAATACGGTCAGCGCTTTTTGGATAATAAGTTAGGCATCATGCTCAACGGAAGTTACTACGAATCAGATCGCGGTTCTGATAACTGGGAGCGAGATGGTGGCGAAATGGAACTGCGTGACTATGAATTGGTGCGGACCCGAACAGGCTTGAGCAGCACATTTGATTACAAATTTAACGACCGCAATGAAGTATACCTGCGTTCGATTTACAACCGCTTTACCGATCGTGAATTCAGAAGAAGATATGTGTTCGTTCCCAACGCAGATGCATCGCCTTTTGAAAGCAATGAAATTGAAAGGTTGACAAAGGACAGGTTGGAAAAGCAAATTGTAACCAGCTTCAACCTGGGCGGAAAGCACACGTTTACAAAACTCAACCTTGATTATGAGGTGGCCTATGCTGAAGCTATTCAGGATACCCCTTTCGATAATGAGGCTGCGTTCGTTGGAGAAGCCGATGAACTTTCTATTGATTTCGAAACCGATCCGGACTTTCCAACCATAACCGTTGTGAGCGATCCAGATTACCTAGATAATTCACTTTATGAATTTGACGAAGTTACGTTTGGCAACACATATGCAAGTGATAAGAACACGACAGCCAAATTCAACATTGGTATCCCATTTGACTTGGGTGCCAACACCGGCTTATTCAAGTTTGGTGGTAAAGTGCGCATGAAAGAAAAAAGCTATGATGTAACGGAAAACGTGTTTTCATGGGAGGGCGGAGAAGACCTGACGCTTGATCAGTTTGATGGAGGCCCTTCGGATGATGATTTTCTCGATCATTATGTGATCAGGCCAAGTGTGGACATGGATAAAATGATCACACACTTTAACGCAAACCGAAGCGGTTATGAATTGGATGTGGAAGGAAAACAAGCCGCAGAGGCAGTAGAATCTTATACAGCCACTGAAGATGTATATGCTGGATACGCAATGGCCAAGCTACAGTTCAATAAACTCATGTTGCTGGGCGGGCTTCGCTATGAGATGACAAAAGTTGACTATACGTTCAATACTGTTGTTTATGGATTTGATGGCGACCTGGATGAAATTCTTCCGGAAGAAGGAAGCACCGATTATGCTTTTCTGTTACCACAACTTCATGCTAAATACCAGGTAAACGATAATACCAATATTCGGGCTGCCATCACGCAAAGCTATTCCAGGCCAAATTTTGAAAGCATTATACCAAGCTCGGAAGTTGAGTTCAGCGGAAGAGAAGGTACTATTGGCAATCCTGATCTTGAACCGGTATCAGCTACCAACGTTGATTTGTTAGTCGAGCGCTATTTTGGATCGGTCGGAGTTTTGTCGGGTGGAATTTTCTTCAAAAAACTGGATAGCTTTATTTTCAACAGAACATTTGAGGAGGATCAGTTTCCGGGATATGAAGGAATAGCTGTAGAGTTGACACAGGCGCAAAACGGTGAAGACGCAAACCTCTTTGGCTTTGAGTTAGCCTACCAACAAAATCTAACATTTTTGCCGGGGGCGCTAAAGGGACTTTCAGTTTACGCTAACTATACGTTCACAAAATCCGATGCCAACATTCAGGGACGTGGAGAAATCCGTTTGCCGGGGCAGGCTAAAAACGTTGGTAATTTTGCATTGGGCTATGACATCAACCGCTTCAACATTCGCATAGCGGCCAACTTTAATGGAGAATATATTCAAGAAGTAGGTGAAGAGGCTGATGAAGATTTGTACGTAAGAGACCGACTTCAACTGGATGCAACCGCAACGTTTACTATCAATTCGCGCTTCCGTGTT
>JANNQJ010000139.1:0-4466 GCA_031400675.1 Cyclobacteriaceae bacterium | reverse complement strand
AATTCTGTTGTGCAGGAAGGGGCCCTTATCAAAGGTTCGTTTGCGTTGTGTGAAGGATCAACCGTAAACATGGGTGGTAAAATGAAAGGCGATACAACCGTGGGGCCGTTTTCAAAAGTAGGAGGAGAAGTAAGCAACTCTGTTATTTTCGGATATAGCAACAAAGGACATGATGGCTTTCTAGGCAACTCCGTGCTGGGCGAATGGTGTAACCTGGGTGCCGATACCAACACATCCAATTTGAAAAACAATTATGAAAACGTGAAACTTTGGAATTATGCAAAAGGCGGCTTTGCTGATACCGGTTTGCAATTCTGTGGATTGATGATGGGCGACCACAGCAAGTGCGGTATCAACACCATGTTTAATACAGGCACTGTGGTGGGCGTATCCTCCAATATTTTTGGCGATGGCTTTCCTCGGAATTTTATTCCTTCATTTTCATGGGGAGGCGCCAGTGGATTCTCAACCTATCAGTTGAAAAAAGCCTGGGATACGGCTGAGAAAGCGATGGAGAGAAGACACCTGGTGTTGGACGATCTGGAGAAAGAAATCTTAGCAAAAGTTTTTGAATTAACTGCAGGTAAGAGCGCGAGCTAAATGAAGTTTTTAGAAATACCAGGTTTAACAGATACAAAAAAACTACTGATTGACTCCGTTCAGAGTAATCACATTGCACACGCGCAATTATTTGTCGGGGCAGAAGGCGCCTTGAACTTGCCCCTTGCTCTGGCGTACGCTACTTATTTGCATTGCACAAATAAAGGAGATGACGCATGCGGTACTTGTCCTGCTTGCAGTAAAAGTTTAAAATACATTCATCCTGATACGCACTTTGTATTTCCTCTCAGCAATGTAAAAGGGGATAAAGATGAAGAACGTTTTAAAGCGGACATCTTAAAATCATGGCGGTCATTTTTACTGGAGCAACCTTTTAGTGACCTTGATGACTGGACTACCTCTTATGGAGGTGAGGATAAGCAGGCACTGATCTCGCGAGAAGAAAGTCGGGAAATTGTAAAAGCGTTATCTCTAAAACCATTTGAAAGTACTTACAAGGTGATGATCATTTGGCAGCCTGAATTCATGCACCCCTCTGCTGCTAACGGGATTCTAAAAATTTTAGAAGAACCAGCGGCTCATACGTATTTCGTATTAGTTACCAATGCAGCAGATAAATTGCTCCCTACTGTTATTTCACGTACCCAACTGATATCGGTGCCTCTCCTCTCCGATCAGGAGATTGAGAAATTTTTAGTTGAAAAGAAATCAGCAGAGCCAAAGCATGCTTCCCGGGTAACGCAATTAGCAGAAGGAAATTTGAATCTTGCACTCACCCTTCTCAACAATGAGGAAGATGACAATGCGCAACATTTTATCGATTGGATGCGTGCGTGTCATAGTAAAAAACGAATCGCTGATTTAGT
Source organism: Cyclobacteriaceae bacterium (assembly GCA_031400675.1). Classification (GTDB taxonomy): domain Bacteria; phylum Bacteroidota; class Bacteroidia; order Cytophagales; family Cyclobacteriaceae; genus UBA2336. The sequence goes on along the minus strand of JANNQJ010000139.1, from coordinate 3,039 downwards.
AGGTAAAGCTGAAGAGTTTCATGCATTTGACAAACTTAAGCAACGCAATATGATGCACTATGGAATGAGCATGATGCGCGAAACGCTCTTGAGTATCTCCGGAGCTGACTCCATTCATCGGGTTCAGGGTGATGAGTTGAAATTTATTCAACAATTTAACAATGTCATGAATGTGCAAAAAATCGAAAAGTCTTTTAAATTGATGAACGATGCCACGTACCACCTGGAGCGGAACGGAAGTGCAAAAATGATATTCCTTGATTTGTCCTTACAGCTTGCTAAAACCATGAACCCATGAACAAGATAATCCGGATTGGCGCAAAAGGAAATACATTGGGGTTATGGCAGGCCGAATATGTGGCCAGCCTGATTAAGCCCTCTGGCTACGATACTGAAATTATTTCTTTTGATGCCCCCGAAAGCGGCAAAAGTGAGTTCAAAAAAAACATGGAAACTAATCTGCTTAATGGCAGCATTGATATAGCTGTTCATCATGCCAAAGATTTACCAGCCGATCTGCATGAAGAGCTTGAACTGATTGCCTTTACAGAGCGGGAACTCCCCAACGATGCATTGATTAGCCACCACAAAAATCTAAATCTTCAAACGAATATTACCATCGGTGCATCATCAATTAGAAGGATAGCATTTATCAAACATTTCTATCCAAACGCTCAATCTGTATTTGCGCCCGGGGATTTACCTTCGCAGGTTCAACACATGCAGGAAGGTAAGTATGATGCTTTATTACTGGCTTACGCGGACGTACATCATCTTGGATATGATGGTCTGATTATAGAAAAAATTGAGACCAGCTATTTTGTACCTGCCGTTGGACAAGGAAGCATTGTAGTGGAGTGTCATAAAAAACTTTCGTTTGATAAAAAGGAAGTAATTCAACGGTGGGTGAATCATGAGGAAACTGAAGATTGTATCCGCACCGAGCGGTCTTTTTCAAAAACGCTGAACCGTGGCTACAACATTCCCGTTTTTGGTTATGCTCAGTATGAAGGCAATCTCATTACCTTAAAGGCCGGCATCATTTCACTGGATGGAAAACAGGTTGTGAAAACAAAACGATCTTCTACCGTGGCAGAAAGTAAAGAGCTTGGTAAAAAAGTGGCTCAGGAAGTTTTACAAAACGGTGGTGATAAAATCCTCCAGGAAATACATGCTTGATCAGCTGACCACCTTTATTGACTGACAAACTATTTCCTTATTTTTGCGGCTTATCTTGAATGCTATGAATAAATCTGTCCTGTCCTTAGTACTTATATCTTGTCTTTTAACAGCCTGTGCGCAAAATAGTAAGAAAGAACAAGTTGTCACCATCAAAACCCAGTATGGAGACATGGTAGCTATTCTGTATGATGAAACGCCCAAACATAAAGAAAATTTTATCAAACTGGCAAAGTCAAAATTTTATGACAGTCTGCTCTTCCATCGGGTGGTAGAGGGTTTCATGATACAGGGAGGCGACCCGGATTCAAAAAAAGCGCCTGCTGATCAGCCTTTGGGTCGTGGTGGCCCAGGTTATACAGTAGGGGCTGAAATTAATCCAACGTTATTTCATGAACGAGGAGCACTTGCCGCTGCACGCTTAGGAGGACCAACGAATCCAACAAAAGCATCGAGTGGAAGTCAATTTTACGTTGTACAAGGAAAGCAAATCAGTGAAACAGAATTAACCTCATTGGAACTGAATATTCGTAACACACGTAAGAATGAATACCTCCGTGAAATTATTATGATGCCTAAATACGAATCTGTCCGAAATCTCGTAAACGAAAAACAACAGGCTCAGGATTTTGATTGGCTCAATTCCTTCTTCGAAAAAAGCGATACCCTGATCAAAAAAGAAAAACCGGGTTATACAACTTTCGCCTTTTCACCACAACAAAAAGAATACTATACAAAATTTGGCGGAGCTCCTTTTTTGGATGGAGATTACACAGTATTCGGAAAGGTGATTAAAGGATTGGAAGTTATTGACAAGATTGCGCAACAGCCCAAAACAGGCGAACGCCCAACTGAAAACATTCGCATGTATGTTGTAGTAGAGGAGATGTCAATAAAGAAAATAGAAAAGGAATACGACTATATATTCTCTGAAGTCAAAAAATAAAACAAGTTGAGAATTCTGGTTACCGGTTCAAATGGACTTCTTGGTCAAAAACTGGTTGCGCTTTTGCAACAAGACCAGCATGTTCATCTTATTGTAACGGCAAGAACCAAACCCAATTACCCACTATCTGGGGGAGAGTTTTATATGCTCGATATTACAGATAACGTTCAGGTTCATGCTGTCATCCAAAACACAAAGCCGGATGTAATCATTAACACAGCCGCAATGACGCAGGTTGATCAATGTGAAACAGAACACGAGTCCTGTATCGCAAACAATGTTACGGCTGTTGAACACCTGATCTCTGCTTGCGAAAAGCATAAAATGCATCTCATTCACATTTCTACTGATTTCATTTTTGATGGTAGTCAGGGTCCTTTAGATGAAACAGCTGTCCCACGCCCGGTCAATTTTTACGGTGAAAGTAAGCTTGCGGCTGAACAATTGATTCGTTTCAGCTCCATCGATTGGTCTATCCTGCGTACGGTCCTAGTTTATGGAGTAACACCCGATATGAGCCGCTCCAACATTGTATTGTGGGTAAAGAAAAATCTGGAGGAAGGAAAAAAGATTTCGGTAGTCAACGATCAGTGGCGCACACCTACGCTGGCTGAAGATCTTGCAATGGGTTGTTACCTGGCAGCGACTAAAAAAGCAAAAGGAGTTTTTAATATCTCCGGAAAGGATTTTATGACTCCATACGATATTGCTATTCGAACGGCTGCCTTCTTTAACCTCGATAGTTCACTTGTAACACCGACAGATTCCACAAAATTTAAACAACCTGCGGTTCGACCGTTAAAGACTGGGTTTATCATTGATAAAGCAAAAAAGGAGTTAGGGTATGAACCGCACACATTTGAAGAGGGGCTGAAACTCATTCAGGGTCAATTGGCCAATTAGCGACTCTCAGC
>JANNQJ010000138.1:0-6981 GCA_031400675.1 Cyclobacteriaceae bacterium | reverse complement strand
CGGTTGCTTATTGCACAGGCATTACCAACATTGATCCTATCAAGTACGATTTGCTCTTTGAGCGTTTTCTAAATCCTGAGAGGGTTTCACTTCCCGATATTGATATCGACTTCGATGATGAAGGGCGTGATAAAGTCTTGCACTACGTAATTGATAAATACGGAAAGAACCAGGTAGCACAAATCATTACCTACGGTACCATGGCTGCAAAATCCTCTATCCGCGATTGCGCGCGGGTGATGCAGTTACCATTAACGGAAGCAAACAATCTCGCCAAGATGGTTCCTGAAAGACCAGGTACCACCTTGCAAAAAGCTTTTGACGAAGTAAAGGAACTTGCAAACTTTAGAAAAGGAACGGATAAGATAGCGGACGTTCTCAAGCAAGCTGTTATTCTTGAGGGCTCTGTTCGAAATACGGGAACACATGCATGTGGTGTAATTATTACACCCGATGACCTCACCAATTTTGTTCCCGTCTCTACCGCAAAAGACTCCGACATGCTCATAACGCAGTTCGACAACAGTGTGGTTGAAAGTGCGGGGTTATTAAAAATGGACTTTCTTGGACTTACTACACTCACCATCATTAAGACTGCACTAAAAAATATCAACAAGAGTAAAGGAATTGATATTGACATCGATAATGTACCGCTTGATGACACCAAGACCTATCAACTTTTTCAGCGAGGCGAAACAACAGGAACATTTCAGTTTGAAAGTGTGGGGATGCAAAAATATCTGCGCCAGCTAAAGCCAGATAAGTTTGAAGACCTGATTGCGATGAACGCCTTGTACCGCCCAGGTCCAATGGAGTATATTCCTGAGTTCATCAACCGAAAGCATGGACGAGCCATGTTGAAGTACGACTTACCGGAAATGGAAGAAAATCTTTCAGAGACCTATGGAATTACCGTGTACCAGGAGCAGGTGATGTTGCTTTCACAAAAACTTGCGGGCTTCAGTAAAGGTGATGCCGATGTGCTTCGTAAGGCGATGGGTAAGAAACAGAAGTCGGTGCTCGATAAAATGAAAGATAAATTTGTTGAAGGCTGCGAGAAGAATGGCCATTCAAAAGAAATTTGTGAAAAAATCTGGAAAGATTGGGAAGCCTTTGCGCAGTACGCTTTCAATAAGTCGCACTCTACTTGTTATTCACTGGTAGCGTATCATACTGCCTATTTAAAAGCCAATTTTCCAGCGGAATACATGGCTGCCGTGCTCACTCACTCACAAAGCAATCTCGATAACGTTACTTATTTCATCGAAGAGTGCCGGAGTTTGGGAATTAAGGTATTGGGACCACACGTGAATGAATCGGGAGTTTATTTTGCCGTAAATAAAGACGGAGAAATTCGTTTTGGACTGGGTGCGATTAAAGGAGCGGGTGATGCAGCAGTAGAGGCGATTATTCTGGAACGTGATGCAAACGGCCCGTTCGAAGATCTTTTTGATTTTTCGAAACGACTGAGTCAACGTTCTGTCAATAAAAAAACATTTGAGTGTCTTGCGCTTTCCGGTGCATTCGATTGCTTCACTGGCATTCATCGCAGACAATATGTGTATTCGAAAGATGGCGACACCAGTCTGATCGAAAGAGCGATTAAGTATGCAGCAAAAACGCAACAAGATGCACAAAGCGCTCAAGCAAGCTTATTCGGAGGTTCTTCAGGTACAGCTATGCCTAAACCGAGAATTGAAAATGTAGAACCGTATACAGAACTTGAAAAACTAGGGCTAGAAAAGGAAGTGGTTGGCATTTATATCTCGGGGCACCCGTTGAATAATTTTCAATTTGAACTGGAAACGTTCTGCAATTCAACTTGTGCAGTATTAAACGACTTTAACCCGCTTGAAGGAAAAGACGTTCGTGTAGGCGGGATTGTTTCATCTGTTGAGCATCGCACTACGAAAAATGGGAAGCCTTTTGGAAAATTTATACTTGAAGATTTCAGTGGGAACAGCGGCAAGGATTGCTTTACACTCTTTGGTGAGAGCTACCTGAAATTCAGGAATTTTATGAACGTAGGTTGGTTCCTTTTTGTAGAGGGTAACGTGTTAAGAAGCACCTGGGGTGCCATGAACCTGGAGTTTAAAGTCCGGAATATTGAGCTGTTGAATGATATTGCGCAGAAGCGGTTGATGGGTGTTGCTATGAGAATCCCGGTTCAGGCGGTGTCTGCTCAATTAATTGATACGGTTGAAAAGATCTGCAAAAAATATCCAGGCAATGCAGCCTTACAGATCTTTATTAAGGATGAGTTTGAACCAATACAGGCTGAGTCATTATCAAGAAATTACAGACTGAAACCTGTTAATGAGTGTTTTCAGGATTTAAAAAAACTTGCCGAAATAGGTGTAATAACAGAATCTTCAAACGTGAGGTGGCTGGCTGAAGAGCAGGTGAAGCAGCAGGACATGGAAGATCCGGGAATTGGAACAATTTCTCCTACCTTTGTGTTAGAAGAAGCAGAATCATAAAACTTTAATCTAAATGGGAAAAGCAATCGTACTTACTGACGCTAATTTTGACGAAGTCATTAACTCCGGAAAACCTGTATTGGTAGATTTTTGGGCCGAATGGTGCGGTCCTTGTAAAATGATCGGCCCGGTTGTAGAAGAACTGGCGGGTGATTATGATGGCAAAGCTGTGGTGGCAAAATTGAATGTCGATGAGAATCCTCTGACAACAGCAAAATTTGGAGTGCGTAGCATTCCTACTCTTTTGGTTTTTAAAGGCGGACAAATTGTTGACAAGCAGGTTGGTGCAGTCCCCAAATCTGTACTGAATCAGAAGTTAGCAGCGCAAGTCACTTAGCCGTTAATAGTTATCGGTAAATAGTTATAGGCTAGCAGCAATTCAATTAACTATTAATGGTTAACTGATAACCTTCTTCATTCTTTCCACCATCTCCAGCACGGCAGGGCACACCAACGTATTTTTGTGTGTCAAGTTCATAATCTGAACCATCTTCTTTCGATTCGTGTGTGGGTATTCCCGACAAGCTTTGGGGCGATCTTCATACACCTTGCAATAATTACCTTGATCTAAAAACGGGCATGGTGATGATTTCAATACATAATCCTTGTCTTCATCCATGCGTAAATATTTTTCCGTGAACTCACCGGGCTTCATGCGAAGGGCTTTGGACACGCGTTCAATATCGGTTGGATAAAAAATGGGGCTGGTTGTTTTACAGCAATTGGCACAGCTTAAGCAATCGATTTCTTCGAAAACCTGCTTGTGTAACGTATGGAATAAATCATCAATCTTTCGCGAATCCTTCTTCTTTAAACTCAGAAGCAACTTCTTATTCTCTGCTGATTTCTTTTTTGCATCTTCGTTGAATCGTTTCAAATCCATATACAAAGGTAAAAACCATTTCTATTGATTACATTTTATCTTTTGATTTCGGACGGATATTAATTTACTTGAGTCGGTATCTTATGAATGCTTCCAATATAATCGCTCAAATCAACCGCCATGTTTCACTCGATGAGAAAGAAAGCCTCTATTTTTCAACGGTGCTGATACCAGCGAAAATTAAACAAGGCGATTTTTTAGAGAAGGTTGGCACGGTCACGCAAAACTTTATTCATGTAGAATCCGGTTGTTTGATGTCATATTACACGGATAAAGGAGGAGATGACCATGTCATTCAATTTTCAACATCTGGGTGGTGGACGGGTGATTTACATAGTTTTACGAAGCAGTTACCTGCCATTTATTCAACGCGTGCATTAGCCGATAGTTCGGTCTTTTACCTTACCAAAACCGATATGGATCAATTGCTTGATCAATACCCAAAATTTGAACGCTACTTTCGAATACTTTTTCAAAATTCGCTGATCACCCATCAGGATCGTATCATTCAAAATTTCTCTAATACAGCAGAAGATCGCTACGAACATTTTCGCTTAAAATACCCATCCCTGGAACAATACGTTCCCCTGAAATATATTGCCTCGTACTTGGGGATTACACCTGAATTTTTGAGCAAAATTAGGAGAAGACAAACCGAAAAGTGAATTTCTTAACCTAGTTCAAGTCTCTGTCGCTGTTTTCTTAATCTGGTTCAAGTATATCCCTACCCCCCGATCATACTTTTGTGATGTTATTATTAAACAACATAACAACACACAGATATGGAAACAATCACAGCAACAAGAACAGCTTGGGCAATTGACCCAACACACACCGAAGTACAATTTAAAGTAAAGCACTTGGTGATCTCTACCGTTACCGGTTTCTTTAAAAAATTCAGTGGTAGTATCGAAAGTGAAAACGATGATTTTAATGGAGCGCTTGTAAATTTCAGCTTAGATGCAAACAGTATTGATACGAACCAACCTGATCGTGATGGTCATTTGAAATCACCTGATTTCTTTGCGGCCGAGCAATTTCCAACCCTTGATTTTACAGGTACTTTAAATAAAGTTTCTGAAGGTGAGTACACATTAGATGGCGCCCTTACAATTCGAGGAACCACAAAAGCAATCGTACTAAATGTAGACTTTGGCGGAACCATGGTTGATCCTTGGGGAAATACAAAAGCGGGTTTTGAAATCAATGGAAAAATAAACCGTAAAGATTTCGGATTAAACTGGAACGCCCTCACCGAGGCAGGTGGTATGGTAGTAAGTGAAGATGTGAAACTTCACATCAATGCCGAATTGTCAAAGGGGTAATTACGTATCAAAACCGTATTGACTAACGTTTAACCTAATCGGAATGAATATTCTGAATTAAGTAATCAGCTAACGAAAACGTTGGCTTTTTTTATTTGCTAATTTAGAATTAGACATCGTAAATCAGTTTCTAAAACCAGGTATCAGGCTGATCTACAATGACTCTTGCACCCGTTTCCAGTCAATATTAAATGGCACTGGTTTAAAACTATTTTTTGTCTTATACCTGCGAACCTGGTCGATACGTTTGTCGTTGTGCGGGTGTGTCATTAAGATTTCTAATTCCTCATCATAATCCAGGTTCTTTTCATTAAGTCGTTCAAAAAAACGAGCTAAGCTTTTTGGTGATATGCCTGCTTTCTCCAGAAGTTCCAATGCAAACTTATCGGCCTCTTCTTCCTGCGTACGGCTAAAGCTGTTGCCAATAATATCTTTCAGTACCTGAGTAAGAATGCTGGGATCACCACCGGAAAGAACTCCTACAATTGCTGTAATTGAAAGTTCCTGTATGAGTTTGGTTACGACATGTCTTTTTTCAGCATGTCCTATTTCGTGAGCCAGCACGGCTGCTACTTCTTCGGGTGTCTCTGCCATCTTTATCAATTCAGAGAACATATAGATGTTTCCTCCGGGGATGGTAAAGGCATTGATCTGATCACTTTTGATTATTGCAAACTCATAACGGTAAGCGGTAGTGTCAAGGGCATTGATTAGCCTGTCTTTGATTTGCTGAAACGCTGAGTCAGCGGCATTATCTTTTAAGGTAGGGAACTCATCCCAAATCATTTCCTTAAACAGATCGCCAAGTTCTTCTTCCTGTTCAATGGAAACCTCGTAGCTAAGATCAAGGTCGCTCTTACCTATTTCTTTTACGATAAAATATCCGGCAACAAAGAGCCCTGCTCCTATGGCCAACAGGATAATAAGGTCACGTAACGTACTGCTCCGCATAAATTAAAAAGGAGGTTTGTTTACAGGTTCCGTATTCACCGTGTTATCGGTTGGCCTGATACGATAGGCTGTTTCGTAAGCAATCTTTCCAAAAAATAAAAAGTAGTACATCTTACCTTGTCGCGCCTTATACGCGGCAATGAGACTGATAATAAAATAGAAAAAGGTAGAAAGTCCAGCAAAAATAGCGTAAGCCCAGAAAGCATCTGTCCACTCATAATGCATAACAAAATTGCGAACAGCCCAGATCACAAGCACCCAGTTGATGATCGTGGTGGGTATATTTGACAACAGGGATTGGAGACAATGAAAATTGATGAACCTGCTTTTTTTCCGGTTAACAAAATAATAAATAAAGGCTGCTATCAGGTTGATGACCGGCAGCGGCAGCCCAATGGCTACCGCTGCAAACATCATCAGGTAAGCACCCATGGCATCTTCTTTCTCTCGCTCTGCAATTTCGTTGGGCTGTGGTAATGGGTGAAATTCCATTTTTAAAATCTGACTAGTAAAAAAATTAATCTAATGAAAAAGGAGGATAGGTATCAGTCATGTTGCCCAAATACAGGTTTACACGGGTTGCCCATCTGAAATATCCAACGATAAAGTTGTGGATACCTTCTGGGAGCCGTCCTGTGAAAAGGATGATCCACCAGCCGACAAATTGTGCAAGCAGCACTCCTATTGTTAAAAAGATAAGCACAAATCCATGGGGTATTAATACATACAGCGCACCGAATAACAACTTCACAATCAGCATACCCCGACCTAAACTTTCGGGATACGGTACCTCCAACGTGATGGCCTCGTCTTTCGAATCAATACCAAAAGCTGGATAACCATCCGTCAGGTTAAATTGGCGTGCACGAAGCCGCATCTGCCAACGAATCAAACCAACCTGGTACTCAAAAAAGCTTTGCGGATAACGTCCGGTGAACAGGATAATCCAGAACGAGATGAACGAAAGGATAGCACCCCATAGTCCCATAAACAAAAGGACAAATCCATGCGGAATGTAGATGTAAATGACTCCAAAGAACGTACGCAGAAGAAGCTCTCCTCTTGAGAGGCTCTCAGCATGTTTGATGTTAAAGGTCATAGGTTAGGTTTTGGTTTTTTTGAAATTTAGGAATTTCGAATCGAAAAAATAAGAAGTGAGTTTATACCCGCCAAATACCCATTAACTCATTACCAAATTAAATTGCGTATCTTTGCCCATCACTCCTCCAAATTCCCGTAAAAAAGCGCTTTCAGCGCTGCGTTGAGCCAAGAGGGATTCATTTTTAAACGCAACACGGCATTCCGTGTAATACAACAAAATTTATGTCATTCGAAAAATTAA
>JANNQJ010000137.1:0-2962 GCA_031400675.1 Cyclobacteriaceae bacterium | reverse complement strand
CTGACAAAGTGCAGGATGCAAAAGATGCAGGGGCTGAACATGTAGGTCTTGATGAATACATCCAGAAAATTGAAGCTGGATGGACCGACATTGACGTGATCATCTGTACACCTACAGTGATGGCGAAGGTTGGTAAACTTGGTAAAGTATTAGGTCCTCGTGGTTTAATGCCGAACCCTAAATCAGGAACTGTTACGCTCGAAGTCGGTAAAGCCGTGAAAGAAGTAAAAGCCGGTAAAATCGATTTCAAAATTGATAAGGCTGGTATCATCCACGTAAGCATCGGGAAAGCTTCCTTCTCGCCTGACAAAATCAGAGACAATGCTGCCGAAATGATTCAGATGATTGCTAAACTGAAACCCGCATCTGCGAAGGGTACATACTTTAAAAGTATCGCTATCTCAACCACGATGAGCCCGGGCATCAGAGTAGACGCAAGTTCCATTACTGGTATTTAAGAAACTGTAATATGACCAGAGAAGAAAAAGAACAAATAATAGGGGAACTTAGCCAAAAGTTTGCAGACAACGCGCACTTCTATGTTACGGATGCCAGTGGTTTTACTGTTGAGCAGATCAATAACTTTAGAAGATTGTGTTTCAAAAGTGGTATTGAATACAGAGTGTATAAAAACACCATGATTCAAAAAGCACTTGAAAGACAAGAGGGCGTTGATTACGCTCCTATTTTTAACGTACTCAGTGGCTTTTCAGGCGTCATATTCTCGAAAGAGACTGGTAACGCTCCTGCAAAAGTTATAAAAGAGTTTCGTAAGAAAATGGAAGGCAAGCCTGTGTTAAAAGCTGCCTCTATCGGATCCGATTTTTTTATCGGTGACGAAAACTTGGATACGCTTGTTGAGTTAAAGTCGAAAAACGAACTCATAGGCGAAATTATTTCCTTGCTCCAATCGCCTGCTAAGAATGTTGTATCTGCTCTGTTGAGTAGCAAGAACAAAGTGGCAGGTTTGGTGAAGGCACTGGAAGAACGTGGTAATAAATAAAGTATTGAACCAAAATTTTAAATCTTAATAAAAATGGCTGACGTAAAAGCTCTCGGAGATCAACTTGTTGAACTCACTGTAAAGGAAGTAAATGAATTAGCTTCTTATCTGAAAGAAACACATGGCATTGAGCCTGCTGCTGCGGTTGCAGTAGCTGGTCCTGCTGCTGGTGGTGGCGCTGCTGCTCCTGCAGAAAAAACCAACTTCGATGTTGTGTTGAAAGCTGCCGGTGCTAACAAACTTCAAATTGTGAAGCTTGTGAAAGACCTTACTGGCCTTGGCTTGAAAGAAGCGAAGGACTTGGTGGATGGCGCTCCTAAAACAATCAAAGAAGGATTACCTAAGGACGAAGCAGAAAACCTGAAGAAGCAACTTGCTGAGGCTGGTGCCGAAGTAGAGTTGAAATAATTCTTGAAGGCGAAGGGCACCGTCTAACGCATTCGGTTAGACCTCAAGCTGTCACTGGCAGCATGAGGTCTATTCCTATTTGTGCCCACTCTATTTTTAATTCTCGTCCAGGATTTAGTACTTAAACGTTAAAGCACCTTGGCAAAGAAAACTAATACCGGTAGAATTGATTTTTCATCTATTGAAAAAATCATCGACTACCCCGATTTTCTGGACCTACAACTCCAGTCATTTCAAGATTTTTTGCAGATCGATACACCTGCTGAAAAAAGACAGAACGAAGGCTTGTATAAAGTGTTCGCTGAAAATTTTCCGATCTCTGATTCCCGCGAGAATTTCGTGTTGGAATTTGTGGATTACACCATCGATCCGCCTAAGTACAATGTAGACGAGTGCATCGACAGGGGATTAACATTCTCAGTGCCGTTGAAAGCAAAACTTCGTCTCACCTGTAATGATGAGGACAACGAAGATTTCGAAACGATCGAACAGGAAGTATTTTTGGGTAACATCCCATACATGACCGAAAAAGGGTCGTTCGTAATCAATGGTGCTGAGCGCGTGATCGTATCGCAACTTCACCGTTCACCGGGCGTGTTCTTCGCGATGAGCAAGCACACCAATGGTACGAAATTGTATTCGGCACGTATCATTCCGTTCAAAGGTTCGTGGATTGAATTTGCGACTGACGTGAACAGTGTGATGTATGCATACATCGACCGAAAAAAGAAATTCCCTGTAACCACGTTGCTCCGTGCGATTGGTTATGGTACCGATAAAGATATTCTTGACCTCTTCGGACTTTCTGAAGAAGTAGAGGCGAACAAGAATACACTGAAAAAAGTAGTAGGCCGCAAGCTTGCTGCGCGTGTTCTCCGTACTTGGACGGAAGACTTCGTGGATGAGGATACTGGCGAAGTGGTATCAATCGACCGTAACGAAGTGTTGCTGGAGCGTGATCATTTGATCACAACTGAAGATGCGGATGTGATTTTGGAATCGGGTGTTAAGTCGATTATTCTTCACCGTGAAGATGTGAACGTGGCTGACTTCCTGATTATCTTCAACACACTATCAAAAGATAATTCAAACTCTGAAAAAGAAGCGGTAGAGCAAATCTATCGTCAACTTAGAAATACAGAGGCTCCTGATGAACAAACTGCTCGTGATGTTATCCAGAGCTTGTTCTTCAGCGAAAAACGTTACGATCTTGGTGAGGTAGGTCGTTATAGAATTAATAAGAAACTTGGTCTTGATCTAAGTTTCGATCACCGTGTATTAACGAAGGATGATATCATCTTAATCGTGAAATACCTGATCGGTCTGATCAACTCGAAAGCATTGATCGATGATATCGATCACCTTTCTAACAGACGCGTGCGTACCGTTGGTGAACAATTGTACTCACAGTTTGGTGTTGGTCTTGCGCGTATGGCGCGTACCATTAAAGAAAGAATGAACGTTCGTGATAACGAAGATTTCAAGCCTGTTGATCTGATCAACGCGCGTACGTTATCTTCTGTAATCAACTCGTTCTTTGGAACAAATCAG
>JANNQJ010000136.1:0-2807 GCA_031400675.1 Cyclobacteriaceae bacterium | reverse complement strand
TTGTTGTAAAACTAATCATGGTACTCAAATATAGAAATCGTGAGACTGATGTGAAAAAGCAGACTGACCAAAAAATTATCGCTCCTTCGCGGACTGTTCCGCGATCCCCCTTTGTGTTGTGGAAAAGGGAAAGGGAGATTGTACAAAAATTGTATCTACAACAATTGTCACTACCTTTCCGTATACCCCGATTGACCAGACTCTAGAACCCTGAATCCAGCAACATGTCCCTCGAAGACGATATCAAGCAAGAGAAATTTCAAAGTGAGCATCAAAAGGCTTCTATTAACATTCTATATACAGGAAGTTGGTTGTATAACATCAATGCTACATACCTAAAAAAATTCGGGATTACGCCTGAACAATTTAACGTATTACGGATTTTACGGGGCAGTCACCCTACGGCCATGATGCTGTCAGAGATTACCAAGCGCATGATTGACAAGAATAGCAACTGCACACGATTGGTAGAGAAACTTAGGCAGAAAAATTTAGTGAACCGTTTGATCTGTGAGAACAACAGGAGACAGGTGGATATTTCGATCACAGAGAAAGGACTTCAGTTGCTTAAAAAAGTAGATGCCAATATGGCTGAGTGGGAGAAGGCTGTTGAAAAACTATCGAAGGTGGAGGCGAAAGAATTAAACAGGATTCTGGATAAACTGAGATCGTAAGCATTAAAATTTTTAACCTTTTAAAATAAGATTATTCATGCTTCCGAATAGCTTCCTTGCTAGACATTCGAGATTAACTGTGGATAATTTTTCCTTATAAGAAAATAGATCATCGTAATTCAGCTTGAAACGATGAAGATTTCATCTAAGTCATGCGTTGGCACGATTCTTTCCTTAGCATTAACCAGCTATAATTTAAATCTCTAAACATGTGATTGTTAGGGATATACAGGATATGAAAAAGATAATAATCAGTATGGTGTTGGTAGTGGGGTTCATTTTGAATCCCTTTGATGCTACGTCCACTAAATCAGAATTGGTGGATAAAATAGAAACAGGTGCAGCAAATTACATAAGCAGCAAATTTTATGTGCAAACAGAAACACGTGCGGTGCTAGAGGCTTTGACAATCTATAATCCCACGAAGCGTCAGTGTGATCGTTCACCTTTAATCACCGCCAGCAATTCTAAAATCGACACGTTGAAATTGAAAAATCAGGAATTTCGCTGGATGGCCTTGTCGCGCGATTTGTTAAAACGGTGGAAAGGAAAATTCCACTATGGAGATACCGTGATGGTTCATGCAAATGATCCGGCAATTGATGGATTTTGGATTATAAAGGATACCATGAACAAACGCTATAAAAATCATGGTGATCTTTTATTCGACAGCCGTGTTCGTAGTTTAGGGAAGTGGAAGAATGTTGAAATCTCGAAGATCAAATCAATATCTTTATTTTGATTGTTGTAATCGATCCATTGCTTTTTAAGTTCCGCAAGATACTGTACTCGAAAGTGAAAAGATTAAGTAAGGTCTTCTGTGAGAAACCAAAAACTTAAGATGTTATTTTTCTAATTCCTTTATTTAGGTTGGGCAGACAGGAGAAAAAACCTCAACTTTGGGTTCTTGAAAACCAAGAGGAATTTTGCCCTACTACACAAAAAGTATAATAAGTGTCACAATTTGTTTTGTAGTACTACATGCAAGTTTACAAGCGCAATCGCTTGATAGTCTCAAGGGTCTATTAAATTCAACGGATCAGTCTATGGAACGCATTCCTTTACTGAAGCAATTGGGGGAAACTTATTTAGACAAAAGAGACACATCCGCAATTAAATATTTTGAAGAGCTGGTAGCGCTAGAGCCATCCGCAAACGATCCCTTATTAAGGCCCTACGCATACTATAAAATGGGAGTGTGCCGGTATCAACAAAATGATATCAAACGATCAACAGACTTCTATTTCAAAGGTCTGGAGTTTACGCAGGAGTCATCTGAATTTGATGAGATAAAAGCCAAGCTTTACAATGCCATTGGCTGGAATTTTAATTTACTTGAAAAACAAGTAATGGCTTTAAAGTATTTCAATCTGGCAGAGTCCTTTGCTAGATCGGTTGACAACTCTCAACTACAAGGTCTGATACTAAATAACAAAGGCGTAACCTATAGGCATTTGGGAAAGCTTGATAGTGCCCTTCATTTCTTTCAGGAATCATTATCCATTAACAAGAAGTTTGACAATCAACGGCTGGTTCGATTTAATTTAAATAATATTAGTGTAGCACTTTTTAGTTTAAAAAGATTTAAGGAGGCTCGAGTTTATTTGAATGAAGTCCTAATTCTAAATTTAGAAGAGCATGACACGGTAGAGATTGTAAATAATTTGATGAATCTGGGCGGAATAAATTTCGAAGAGGGTTTCCTTCAGGAAGCAAAAAATCAATTAAGTAATGCGCTGACATTAGCTATAAAAAATAATTCATTAGATCAACAAAAAGGAATATACGGCTCACTAACAAAGGTGGCGGAACGAAGCGGAAATTATGTTGATGCATTCCGTTATCAAAGCGAGTTCTATACGCTTGTTGATAGTCTTTATAGAAAGGAAAGCGAGGAAAAGGCATTTGAAATAGAGGCTAGGTATACTAGTTTGCAGAAGGATCTGGATCTTCAGGAAGCCCAAAGGAACGTAGTTGAGCAGCGATTATTCTTAAGCATAATCGTTGGAGCTTTATTAATAACGGTAACCATCATTTTCTTTTTATGGCGATCGATCCGCATCAAACGAGCCAATGAAAAAGTGTTGGTGGATCTGAATCATGAGATACAGGCGCAGGCTGAGGAGTTGAAAC
>JANNQJ010000135.1:0-2065 GCA_031400675.1 Cyclobacteriaceae bacterium | reverse complement strand
TATCAATCATTCCGGATCGTGCAGGAGAAGTTTCGTATGCATGGAATTTTGGAGATGGAACTTTTTCAACCGAACAAAACCCGGTGCACTCCTACCCTGCTGCGGGTGTATACATTGTAAACCTTGTGTTGGTTACCACCGCCTCCCTTGAGGTGGTGGAATCTTCACAAACCATTGTGATCAAAGATCCCAATGCTACCGGAATCCCGGTGTTCTTTACCGATGGCAGCACGGTATTTACAGCGCTTATCAATGAAGACGCCCCTGTTGTAACACCCATTGGCATTACTACTTTGGATGATTCCTATGGTATGGCCATTGATACGGTGAATGACAAGCTGTACATGACCGACTATAATGCTGACAAAATTCTGGTTGCAAATCTGGATGGAAGTGATCTTCACGATTTTCGTACTGTAGCTGGAGGCCCTGATGGAATAACCATCGATTACGATGAAGAGATGATTTATTGGGATACGGACGATGGCATTCGAAGGGCTGATATGAACAATACCGATGTGAATCAATTTGAGGACTTTGCCACGGGTCAGGATGACCCTGAAGGAGTTTCAATTGATCCTGTTACACGCTTTGTTTTTTGGAATAATTATAATGATGGCGGCATTTGGAGAAAGAATGCGGACGGAACAGGGGAAGCACAAATCATTCCGAGTGGAGGTGGAGGCAGCACCCGTGTCATTGGCAATCGTCTTTATTATGATGACTTTATTGCATCAGGTGATATTCATATTAAATCAGCAGACCTGGATGGAGGGAATATTGCCACTGTTGCTACGACTATAACCCGTGTCGTATTTGCATTGGCGTACGATGAGGTAAATAATAAGATTTACTGGGGCGATAGGAATATTGACACCATCATGCGAGCGAACCTGGATGGAAGCGGAGCGGAGCCTTGGCATGTGGGTACCAACAGTCCACGCGGTATGGTTATAGGAAGAGAATAGAAGTTGTTATACATTTTGTTCATGCTTTGTCAACACCTCAAAGCATGAACATTTTTTTTAAAACCACAATTATGAAAAAGATAGTTTTAGTTTTAATCGCTTTATCATTTTCCAGCCAGGCTTCATTTGCGCAAAAAGCATCTGCACTGGGTAAACTCATCATTATTGGAGGTGGTTCGCGGCCCGATGCGATGGTGGAGAGGATTATTGAAGAAGCAGGGTTGAGACAAGGAGGTTATGCTGTTTTTTTACCCATGTCAAGTTCTGAACCCGACTCATCGGTATATTATGCTAAGCAACAATTTTTGCAGAAAGGAATTACCAGTTTGTTCGGATTAAATTTTAAGAAAGATGAAAAGTATAGTTCGTTAAAGATTGATTCTATTCGCCATGCAAAATTGATTTACATAACAGGGGGCGATCAAAATCGTTTTATGGATGTCGTGCTGGGCACCGAAATTGAAAAGGCCATTCACGATGCCTATAAAAACGGAAGCACCATCAGCGGAACAAGTGCCGGTGCGGCCGTGATGAGTAAGATTATGATCACCGGCAACGAACTTAAACACCCTGAATATGCCAGTACATTTCAAACGATAGAAGCCGAAAACATTGAAACGAAACAGGGATTAGGACTGCTAACCAACGTGATGGTTGATCAGCATTTCATTATACGCAGTCGTCACAACAGACTGATTAGCGCGGTCATTGAATTTCCAGACACCAAAGGAATTGGCATTGACGAATCCACCGCTATTTTAGTAAAGGGTAACGAAGCCGAAGTGCTGGGCGATTCCCAGGTTATTATTTATGAAAATCCAAAGCGTTCAAAAATAATAAAAGACGGTAAGCTTGGTGCGCAACAACTTGTGATGACTATTTTGTTGCCTGGAGAAAAATTCAGTATCAAATGAGCCTTCGCGAACCTGTTCCGCGATCCCCCTTTGGGGAGCAGATCAGGGGATGCCGGAACAAGTCCGGCAAGAGTATTTTGATTATTTTTGGGCTTTAGAGATGCCCATAAATAAGTTACTTCTCGGGTGCATTTCCCTTTGTTGCAAGCGCAAGTTTTACAGCCTCATAGGCATTTACCAGTC
>JANNQJ010000134.1:0-2667 GCA_031400675.1 Cyclobacteriaceae bacterium | reverse complement strand
ACACCTCTCACCATCTGATCAGATTTCTTTGGGTCAACTCCCAGCTTAATATTCAAGTCTACTGATGCATCAAATTTTGTGAACGTGATGTCTTTCAGCATGTTGGAGGCATCCTCAAGAGAATAAACTTTCTCCAGGTTGAATTTAGATGCTACTGCTTTTCTGTTTTTTGAAATTCTTGCCATACCTCAATGTTATTTATTCCAGGGAGCTGTTCCAGCCACAGTTACACCCATGCTGCGTGCAGTTCCTGCTATCATTTTCATCGCTGACTCAATTTTAAATGCGTTGAGGTCAGGCATTTTAACTTCTGCAATTTTTTGCACCTGATCCCAGGTGATTGATCCTACTTTGTTACGGTTAGGTTCTGCAGACCCCTTCTGCTTTTTCATGGCTTCTAAAATTAGGTTAGCCGCAGGAGGAGTTTTGATGACGAAGTCAAACGACTTGTCATTATAAATCGTGATCAATACGGGTAAAAGCGCTCCGGGCTTATCCTGGGTTCTTGCATTAAACTGTTTGCAAAAATCCATGATGTTAAGACCCTTGCTACCCAACGCTGGTCCAATTGGAGGAGCGGGGTTAGCGGAGTTTCCTTTTACCTGCAGTTTAAGATATCCTGTAATTTGCTTTGCCATTTTGCTTTGCTAATACGTCTTACTCTTGTTTTTCAACCTGCATGTAATTCAATTCGACTGGAGTATTCCGGCCGAAAATCTTCACCATGACATTTAACTTTTTCTTTTCTTCGAATATTTCCTCTACGGTACCGGTAAAGCCTGAGAATGGCCCGTCCATTACCTTTACAGATTCTCCCTTAATAAAAGGAGTGCCTAGTTTTTCTTCAAAGCTGTCAATCTCATCAACTTTACCGAGAATCCTGTTCACCTCAGACTGACGAAGGGCTACAGGATCTTTGGAAGCACCGGTTCCGTTGTTGCCGAGAAAACCAATTACACCGGGAATATTATTCACCGTATGATAAGCTTCCCCATTTGAAAGATCTGCCGACAGAAGTACATAACCCGGAAAGAAATTTCTTTCTCTCACGCGTTTTTTTCCGCCACGCATCTCATATACTTTCTCAGATGGTATTAACACCTGAGGAATATAGTCTACTAATTTTTCACGCTCAATTTCGTTCTCCAGGTAGGTCTTCACCTTTTTCTCCTGGCCGCTAATCACGCGCAATACATACCACTTAAGTTCGCCCATTGCCCTGCTGTGATTAAAATTCCTGATAAAACCACTGCAATCCCGTCTTAAACATCCAATCAATGGCACCAATTACTAATGCAAAAATGGTTGAGGCTACCAACACGAGGATGGCACTGCCTTGCAATTCACTATAGCTGGACCATGAAACCTTATTCTTGATCTCTTCCCAGGATTCAGCGAAATAATTTCCAATCTTTTGCATCGATTCTTCAATTTTTACCTAAGCACGGGCGGAGGGATTCGAACCCCCATCAACGGTTTTGGAGACCGCTATTCTACCACTGAACTACGCCCGTTTTTACCGGTTGCAGGCTCATTTAAGGTAAAGTATCGTTTCGGACCCCTTAACCCCCCTGAACCACACCAGATTAATCACGTTTAACCCAGCAAGTCCAAAAAAGGACTGCAAAGGTAGAAATACTATAAGAGAAAGCAAAGGCGTTTCTTAAAAATTCAGAAACGCCTTATCTTATTGATTTCCAGTGATCTGCCTTATTTCAGCAGACCTAAGTATTAATCTAAAATTTCAGTAACCTGACCAGATCCTACGGTACGGCCACCTTCGCGAATCGCGAAACGAAGACCTTTTTCCATAGCAATCTTATTGATCAACTGTACTTCTATCGAGATGTTATCGCCAGGCATAACCATTTCAACACCTGCAGGAAGCATCACTTCACCGGTAACATCCGTAGTACGGAAGTAGAACTGAGGACGATATTTGTTAAAAAAAGGAGTGTGACGACCACCTTCTTCTTTTGACAATACGTACACTTCAGCCTTGAACTTAGCGTGAGGAGTTACAGAGCCTGGTTTACAGATAACCATACCTCTTTTAATTTGTTCTTTTTCAATACCACGAAGAAGAAGACCTGTGTTATCACCAGCCTCGCCTCTGTCAAGGATCTTACGGAACATTTCCACACCTGTAATGGTAGAAGAAAGATTCTCAGCGCCCATACCCAAAATTTGAACAGGATCACCAGTCTTAATTATACCACGCTCGATACGACCTGTTGCAACCGTACCACGACCTGTGATCGAGAATACGTCTTCAACCGGCATTAAGAAATCTTTGTCAATCAAACGAACTGGAATTGGAATGTGGTTATCCACAGCATCCATCAATTCATCTATTTTTGCTACCCACTGTGGCTCACCGTTAAGTGCACCAAGAGCAGATCCTCTAATCACTGGCATCGTATCGCCAGGGAAACTGTAGTAGGTCATTAATTCACGAACTTCCATTTCAACGAGGTCTAACAATTCACCATCGTCAACCAAGTCAACTTTGTTCATGAATACAACCAGAGCAGGTACACCTACCTGACGAGCCAATAGAATGTGCTCGCGAGTTTGAGGCATCGGTCCGTCAGTTGCAGCCACAACAAGAATTGCTCCGTCCATCTGGGCAGCACCTGTAACCATGTTTTTCACATAGTCAGCGTG
>JANNQJ010000133.1:0-4668 GCA_031400675.1 Cyclobacteriaceae bacterium | reverse complement strand
GCCAGTATATTGTATGACAAAATAACGATTCATCGACAAGTAGTGAATGGATACGAGATTGAGGGAGTAGGAACTGTTTATGGAGAGGACATTGAATTCAGCTATAGTGTGAGAGATTTGTATTCCGCTACCCGAACCGATTTTTGCGAAGCTACAGCTTGGTAAGGTCTTGGTATATGTAAATATAGTGTGAAGCGTCTGCAGAAATGCCAGGTGCTTTTTGTTTATTCGAAGTATAATTTTTTGATATGACTAAAAGACGCTTGCTCCTGATCGCTGCTACGATTGTTTTGTTGATTGCTATTTATCTTTTGGGCCCAAAGCCTTCATCTCCTGTTTTTGACAAAAGGTTAAATACCATCTTGGCTGAGCCTTCGGGACTTGAAGCGTATATTTTGCTTAATGAGAGGAAGCATTCCATCAAACCAAATAATGAAGCTCAAATTGTTTGGGCTGATTCATCTAAGCAAAAGACCGAGTATGCGCTCGTTTATCTTCACGGATTCTCGGCCAGTCAGATGGAAGGGGATCCTATCCATCGTAGATTTGCAAAAGAATTTGGAACAAATTTATTTCTTGCGCGATTGGCTGATCATGGGATTGACACAACGGAAGTCTTGCTTCAATTTACGGCAGATCGTTTTTGGGAAAGTGCGAAGGAAGCACTAGCCATCGGAAAGGCGATAGGAGATAAAGTAATATTAATGAGCACCTCCACGGGAGGTACCGCAGCATTGATGCTCGCGGCCACTTATCCTGATGACGTTCACGCAATAATCAATATGTCGCCCAATATTGCCATAAATGACCCTGCAGCATTTTTACTGAATGACCCTTGGGGGTTGCATATTGCCAGAATGGTGATTGGCGGAAATTACAGAGAATGGGTTGCAAGTGAAGAGCGCGCAAAATACTGGAATAATAAGTACAGACTTGAGTCTCTAGTGCAGTTGGAACAACTTGTGGAGAGTTCCATGAATGTGGAGACTTTTTCGAAAGTGAAGCAGCCTTCCTTAACGCTCTACTATTATAAGAATGAAGAAGAGCAGGATCCTGAAGTAAAAGTCAGTGCTATGCTGGAGATGAATAAATTACTGGCTACACCTGACTCTTTAAAATTGACAGTTGCCGTTCCGGATGCAGGGGCGCACGTATTAGGTTCGTCTATGGTTTCAAAAGACGTGGAAGGAGTTTATCAAAACATTAAAAAATTTGGAATTGAGAAATTGCATCTTAAACCGGTCAATTGATCGTGCTAAGGTAGACTAAAGCTTTCTTTAAATCTTCCGGGGTATCAATTCCGATTGTTTCAGTTTGTGTCTCGGCAACAGATATTTTAAATCCGTTTTCCAACCAACGTAGTTGCTCAAGTGATTCTGCTTTTTCCAGGGAAGAGACTGGTAAGTCAGTTAGTTGCTTGAGAATATCCCTGCGATAAGCATACATCCCAATGTGCTTGTAAAAAGTATTCTTAGTTAGCCACTCACTTTCAGGTGTGTTACGAATATGTGGAATGGGTGACCTGCTGAAATAAAGTGCAGTTTTATTCTCAGCTACAACCGTCTTCACCACATTTGGATTAAACAGCTGTTCTCGGTCTTCAATCTTTTTAACCAGCGTAGCGATTTCTGTTCCCCCATCTAATAATTTTGCTAATAAATCAATCTGACTCGGTTGAATAAAAGGTTCATCACCCTGAATGTTGATCACGTACGTGTACTCTTTTTGCTGAAGAGTTAATGCCTCATAGCATCGATCCGTTCCACTGGCATGACTTTCTTTTGTTAGACAAACATTACCACCAAATTGCATTACATGATTGAATATCTCCGGGTGGTCTGTTGCTACTACTACATCTGTAATAAGTGTTGATTTCTTTACTTGTTCATATACGCGCTGAATCATGGATTTTCCTCCCAGGTCTGCCAATGGCTTGGCAGGAAAGCGGGTAGAGGCGTAGCGGGCGGGAATTACTCCTAAGATTTGGATCACAGATTTTACTGATTTTTGGATTCCACTGATTTATTTTCGAGGGACTTTATGAAGCGTTTAAATTTTAAGCTCTTTTCTCCGAAGTTAATAAGTAAGCCAATTTCGAGTCTATAAGCTGTCAGGTAATTTAGAATTTGAGCGTAGTCATTTTCATTGAGTTGTGAAATAGCTTTGAGTTTGATTTAACACTTTATCTTCTACTAAGAAGTCTACTCTTCTTTTGCCTAGTGGTTCGGGTTTGTCCTTATAAAAAATGTCTACTTCAAGTTCATGGATGAAATTTAGATTGGCGTGCGATAGTTCATACGCTAGTGCGTGCTGATAAATAACTTCTTGAAAACCATTCCCTAAGAAAGTATGCACATTCATCGCGCACCCAATTATTTTATGAGTTAAATCTGAATATTTATATTGCTCATCTTCAACAATCATCAGCGTAATCTATTAATCAGTTAAATCAGCGATCTGACTTTTAGTGATGTTGTTTCTTCACCCAGCACCTCAACGGTTTCTCCTTTTTCTATATATTCACCCCGCGTAAACGCATCATAAAGCTGCCCTTCAATAATCACTTTACCACTCGGTCTGAGAACAGTGTAAGCGGTACCTATCTTACCGGTCATGGGCTCTTTAACAATATTAGACGTATATCCTGCTTGTGTTTCGGTTAACGCCACTCGTTTAAAAAATTTCGAATCGGTTAATCGTGCACCCGCTACAAACAAAACCGTTATTCCTCCTAGTAATCCTCCAAAGGTTGCGGCCATTGCAAAAAGCAAATCATTGGCAGGCACAAATTCAAAATCAAAGACATCGTTATTAATCATTACTAAAATAAGAGACCCAAGTGTTAATGTAATACCAGCGATTCCAGCTACCCCAAAACCGGGGAATACGAAGATCTCAACACCGAGCAAGGCTATTCCAAGGAAGAGCGTAATAATCTCCCAGTTGTCGGCTAATCCGTTTAGGTAATAGGGAACAAGATAGAGAACCATGGCTACTATTGCTGCAAGAAGAGCGAAACCAATTCCTGGAGATTGCATTTCAAAATAAATGCCCCCGAGAATGATCAGAATTAAGATGCCACTAATGAATGGATTGATGAAAACGGAAATGATTTTATCCGTTGTGCTCAATTCAAAACGATCAACCTCAAAGTCAGTAATATTATTTCGTCTTAAAATCTCATCGACAGACTCAACTTTAGCTTCACAGAAGCCATATTTCAATGCTTCCGTTGTGGAGAAGGTGATGATCTGTCCCTCCTTCTTAATACTGTCAATAGCGAAACTTTCATCTACCATGCCCTCGGCAACGCGAGGGTCACGGCCGTTCTCTTCAGCAGTGGAGCGCATGATGGAACGCATGTAGGATTGATATTTGTCTGGGGCTTTTTCACCACTTTCATTTACGACCGTAGCTGCACCAATACTCGCTCCCGGTGACATGTAAATGCTATCGCAAGCAATTGAAATCAACGCACCCGCAGAAGCGGCATCAGAGTTAATGTACACCCAAACTGGTTTTTTAAAATCCATGATTTTATCTACGATTTCTTTTGCATCCGTAACCAGGCCACCGTACGTATCCATTTCGATGATTACAATATCAGCTTTGGTTTGTTCAGCATGACTGAGTGCTAATTCAACATACCTATTGGTTCGAGGGTCAATTTCACTTTTGATCTCCAGTACCATCACCTTCGTTTTTTGCGCGACTAAGTTGTAGACAGGTGCAAGAAAAATTAAGATTAAAAGAAAACGTCTCATTGTTTGAAATTCATTAATGGTCATGGTAAATACGCATAAAATTAACCATTAAGCAACTTGTCTGCTACTCCGCGAATTAAGTTTTCTCGTCAATTTAAAGGCACAATCTGGAATACGCTGGTTTTGCCGAAACGTGATATTCTGATAGTGGAGGTACGTGACGACAAGAATTTTCAGGTTCAATTTTCAGCACTCAATTTTCGAGAAGATAAATTTCTTTGGGAGGGCATTGCGTTGAAAGAAAGTTGGTGGGTGGGATTAACAGCCGCTAATGAAAATACAGTCCTTTTTCACACTTACGTGAATAAGGGCAATCCCGATCATAAAAACCTGATCGCCTTCGACATTTTTAACAAGAATGTTCGTTGGGAGATAGAAGAGTTCTCTTTTTTTGATTGGAACGATTCTGAAATATGGGGATACCGAACAAGGGATGAATTGACTCAAGCCACGATTGATATTGAAAGTGGTACTTTATTGGAAAAGGCATGGACGACTAAGAGCTTGGATGAGAGAATTGATTCTAATCGACCGGTTCAGTATGGTGAAGGAATGCCTCACTTTGAAACGGTTAAATTTTTTATCCAACAAAAGACCAACTATCAGCCAATAAGAGGAGTAGAATACCTTGAATGGAAGGATTGGATCTTGGTAAGCTTCTATACAAAGGAAGAAACCTCCTTGCCGGACAGGCAGGGTAGTTTGGCCAACTATTTGTTAGTGTTTAGCAGAGAAGGTGAAGTTTTGCTTGAGGTGAAACTAGGTGAAAAACTCACAGGTTTAGGCACTGATACTTTTTTCATGCTCTCAGGTTGTTTATTTTTAGTAAAAAATAAGTCGGAGTTAGTAGCATATACGTTCTATGATTAAATTTTTGATACTGGCAAGTGTCTCATTTTTTAAT
>JANNQJ010000132.1:0-11488 GCA_031400675.1 Cyclobacteriaceae bacterium | reverse complement strand
GCAAGAATCACCTGGCAGCAACGAATTATTGAGCAACAGGAAGCTTTCCTGGATTATCAAAACACAGGTATCAGGCTCTCAACTTTTCTATGGGATAGTCTTTCAAATCCATTAGCATTAGACATGCAATGGGCACCTGTTCGTCAACTCGAGCTTTGGGTGATGACAGCGAGTGGGTTAGAGGAACTTTCCAATCAAGCCAAAGCCAACCACCCCGAATTACAAAAACTTAATGTTAAACTTCAGCAAGTAGAGGTTGAACGAAAATTGGCGGCTGAATTCCTTAAGCCTCAGTTAAACTTGAATTATTATTTACTAAATCAACCATTTGACCCGGAGTGGAATACTTCTTTTCAGTTCGATGAGAATTATAAACTAGGCGTTGATTTTTCTTTCCCAATTTTCCTGAGGAGAGAACGATCTAAACTGGCCCAAGCAAAACTTAAAATAACCAGCACGCAGTTTGAATTAACCCTGACCGAACGAGAAATCATAAATGAGTTGAACAGTACCTATAACCAGCTGGTCAACTTGCAAGCGATCATTGATATACAGCATGATATGATCGCAAATTATGAACGATTGCTGAACGCTGAGTTGATGAATCTTGAACAAGGAGAAAGTGACCTGTTTAAAATTAACGTCCAGCAAGAAAAACTTATTCAGTCGCAGACTAAATGGTTAAAGCTTTTGGCTGAATTCGAGAAACAAAAGGCCTACTTGTATTGGGCAGCCGGAACAAGACAGCTAAACAAAAGATAACGCTATTTACTTAACCGACTCATCACCCGCTCCACCACCATCTCAGGTGTGATGTTATTCAAACAGGCAAAATCTCCCCGAAAGCAAACATCCTTTCCATACACTGAACAAGGGCGACATGGTAAATCAACGCTGCTGATTTGTAAAATGCTCTCTTCTCCTTTTCCAAACGGTGCAAAGCCAACATCCGGATGGGTTCCTCCCCAAATAGAAAGTACAGGCGTGTTTACCATGGTAGCCAAATGCATATTCGATGAATCTACGCAAACCATTAAATCGAGGTGGGTCATGAGGGTAATTTCTTGCGGTAATTTTAATCGCCCTGCAACGATCACAATGTGCTCCGGAAATAATTGTTGAAGGTCTTCAAAGTGTTTAATCTCTTCATCACCTCCTCCAAAGAGAAAAAACTTTATCGGCATTTTTTTGATGAGCGAGTCAATCACTTTCGGATAATTCGCTACCGGCCATATTTTTGATTTGTGCAGTGCGAACGGTGCCAGCCCTATCCATTTTTCATTTTTGTTCAATCCTTTTTTTACAAACCAACCTTCTACTAATTTTTTTGACTCTTCTGTTGGGATGAGATAAGGGGGTTTTAACAATGGGAAACTGTACCCTGCCTTTTCAAAGACTTTTTGATAACGTGCTACTGTGTGGGGAAGTGGTATCGTAATCTTTTTTTCTTTCCGACTAAAGGCTTTCTTTTCTTTCCTTCCCTTATCTATAAAAAAAACAGGTTTACCGAAAAATTTAAAAAGATTACGCAATACAATGGTGCGAATGTGATCGTGTAAATCAATGATGATGTCGAAATCTTTCGTCAGAAACAGTGCGCGAAACAATTGTCTGACACCAAAGAACCCTGCAAATTTCTCATCCACATCCGCCTCAAAAACTGTAACGCGTTCAAGGCCCTGAAAAAAAGAAACAAATTTCGGCCGCGTCACAACAGTCACCTGAATGTTTTGATGCGCAGTAACCAATGAACGAAGTACTGGAACGATCAATACCACATCGCCCATTGCAGAAAATCGAAGAATCAGGATTTTTTTCATTGTATACTCCTACTATTTATTTTGATACAACATGGGGTTCAATGTAGCATCGTTATACATTTTCATTTGTCGGTACACTTTCATTTTACGTTCGCCATACAAAATATCTTCCATCAGTTGATCAAACGCCATTTGCATATCTGTTTTTTGCTCTAATAAGATAGCCAGCTTTGACATACATTTGGAAAGATGCTCTTCGGTAACATCTTTTCGCTCGGTTTGTTCCTTCATGTGGTAAATTTTGAGCAAAAGAATGCTCATCCGGTCGAGTAGCCAGGCGGGGGTTTCGGAATTTATTTTAGCAGTAGGTTTGGGTTGCACGTGTTTGAACTGATCCAAAAAATAATCATCCATCTTCTCCACCATGTCAGTTCTGTCCTGGTTTGATTTATCGATTCGTCTTTTGATTAGCAACGCTTCCGAAGGATTAATACTAGGTAGGCGAATAATATCTTCGAGATGCCACTGTACGGTATCGATCCAGTTTTTCAGATAAAGCAGGCTCTCAAAACTTTCAGCAGGAAACGGACTCTTCACAGATGTATCCACATGATCCTGAACGTGATACTCATCAATACTTTGCTGGAAGGCCGCATAACATTCGTTGGCGTTGAACATGTACTTAACTGATTAGATGGGCAATTTAGTTAATTTGTAAACCGATTCTTGAATCTGGATGCTGGATTCTTGCAGCATTGGAAAGCCCAGAATCAAGAATCTAGAATCATTTTTTATGTCTTCGCACCACATTATACGGGAGGATCAGGAGCCCGCGTTGCTGATCATGGATGCGTATGCAATTCCACTTGCGCAAGTACAGCAGTTATTGGAGTGGAGCCCGACTGTGATAGTATCAGAACACGCTTTAACTGAAGTGATGAGTTGGGGAATCAAGATTGACATGGCTATCGCGACTAATAAAAATATTCCATCATGGACAGTCTCTCTGCGGGATCAACTTCCGATAAAAATTATTTCGTGCAATTCCGAGAAAGAAATTTTAACGAGTGCACTTTGCTTTCTTCAGGCATCTAAGCAAAAAGCTGTGAATATTGTATCGACTGAAATGTTGGAAGTATTTGAGTCTTTTAAAGCACTTGATTTATCAGTACTTCAGTCCAATAAGCGCTGGTCTTTTATCCGAAATGGTGTGTTTGAAAAATGGCTTCCTGCAAACTCAATAGTAACAATCAGGCAAGGTAAAGTTGTTGAAGAAATCAAAACCGAAAGAGAAAAACTCATTACGATCCACAAATCATCATCCTTTTGGATTGGAGAATCTCTTTAATGAAAAGTAAAAATCTCTCCCGCCTTTTTTATTTTCTTTCCCGCTAAATTACCCAGGCCATCATAGCAAGCGTATTTATATAAATCGTGCAATGTAGGATAATTGAATACTGTGGCGATCACTTCATCCAGGGTCTTTTCATCCTTCACCAGAGTCATTCCGTAATGGATTAATTCTGTAGCAATATTCCCCATCAGGTGAACACCACGAATAATTTTGCGCTCCTTCTCAAATACTATTTTTAAAAAACCATTGTCTTTGTAACCCATTATTTTTCCGCGCGCAATGTCTCGATAGAAACTATAACCTGTGCTGTAGCTCATTCCACGTTTTAAAGCCTGTTCTTCTGTAATACCTACCATAGAAACTTCCGGCACTGTATAGATGCCATATGGAAAAACATCGGTTAACGATTCTAAATCGCCTGTATTAAAGATATGCGCAACGGCAATTCTACCCTGATCCATGCTGGTGCTGGCAAGTGCGGGGAAACCGATTACATCCCCCACCGCATAGATGTGAGGAATATTGGTTTGAAATTTTTCATTTACAACAATTGTTTCGCGATCCCCGATTACAACACCCGCCTTTTCGCAATTTAAATGTTTTGTGTTCCCGCTGCGCCCCGCAGCAAATAGAAACATATCAACATGAAGCACTTCTCCCGAAGAAAGCGAGAGGTGAAGTTGTTCCTCCGGATTTTCCGGTACGTGAAACCCGGTAACGGAGTTATTGAACAAAATAGTAACTCCATTTTTTTTCATTTGAGTTACCAGGGCATCAGCCAACTCGCTATCCAGGAAACCCAGAATTTTATCGCGATCATTTACAATAAATGTTTTTACGCCCATTGCAGCAAAAATAGTTGCATACTCACAGCCAATCACACCCGCGCCCAGCACGCACAATGATTTCGGAAAGTGTTTGATTTCTAAAATGGTATCCGAATCATGAACACGCAGCTTATCGAACGGAATGGAAGCTGGCTGATATGGGTAAGAACCAGTAGCAATGAGAATGTATTTTCCATAAATGATTTCTTCGAGGGCGCCTGAAATTTTTATGCGATGCTCGTCTAAAAAACTGGCCGTACCCGAAAAAATATCCACCTGATGACGAAGCATGTTTTGCCTGACGGTAAGCCCCATATCTTCCGTCACTACATTTTTACGATACATAAAATCGTGTACGCCTGTGGTGCGCCCCAGGTCTTTGTCTACACCAAAAATTCCTTTTTGGTAAATGCCTGAGAGATAGAGTGCCGTTTCTTTTAATGTTTTGGAAGGCATTGTTCCGGATTGCACACCCGCACCGCCAAAGTTTTCTTCTTTTTCGATCAGGGCAACGGTATGACCAAAATAGGCTGCTTTTACAGCAGCTTTTTCCCCGGCAGGGCCCGATCCAATAACGATCAAATCATATTCTTTCATATCCGTTATTTTGACTGCATTACTTCAATTCCATCCCATTCGTCCGGGAGGCCTTTTAAAATATATTCTTCGCAACGTTTTAAAAATATTTTGGCCGCACCATCTTGAGGAGATTGATGAATTAGATGGGCAAACAGTTTGCGGGCAATTTCCAACTGGCGCTCTTTAAGAAGTTGTACACCTTCGTTGAAGAGCTCAAGCGTTTCTAATTTCCACGGCTCGAGGGAACTGATAATTTCGTAAACGGAAACGGATTTTGTTTTCCCTTTCACCTTCACGTTATCTAAAAAACGGTAGTGAAATTTTTCTGCTTGCTCAAGCGCTTGGATGGAATTTTCTGAGACAATAATGGAGGAATGATAGTGCTTGGTGAGACCCTCCAGGCGCGAGGCAATATTTACGGCATCGGAAATTACGGTTGTCTCTAACCGATGCTCGTGTCCAATTGTGCCCAGGATAAGATTACCTCGGTGAATTCCGGTGCCTACTTTGATAGGTTCTTTACCACGGGCAAGAAACTCTTTATTGAAATCTGAAACTACACCGGTGATTTCAAGCGCAGCAGCAAATGCATCATCAGTTTTCCCGGGGAACAATGCCATCACTGAATCGCCCATAAATTTGTCGATGAAGCCATTGTGGTTACGGATTACCGGAACAATTTGGTGCAAATATGAATTGATGAAATCAAAATTCTCTTCCGGATTAAATTTTTCTGACAGTTGTGTAAATCCGCGGATGTCCGTAAACATGACTGTCATTTCCCGTTCAACATGATCTCCTAACTGAATTTCTTCTACTGTTTTACGCCCGAGAAATTGCAAAAACTCATTCGGAACAAAACGACTGTTGGCTTCATTAACTTTTACGAGTTTCTGATTGGCAGTAGCAAGTTCAGCAGTTCGCTCATCTACTTTTTGTTTGAAAAATTTCAATTGACCAATAATCTCCGTTTTGAGTACCGTAAAATTTTGCGTGAGTTTACCAATTTCATCTTTTGTCCTTACCACCGGGTTTCCTTCCTCAAAGGAAAAATTACTGTCTACAAAACGCGTGATGTACACGGTCAGATCGGTCAATGGTTTGGTAATCTTTCTTGCAATGAGGTAACTGATCCCCAGGCTTAACAAAAGAAGAAGCACAGTGATGCCTACATAGTAGAAGCTCAGGGTTTCAATCAGCGATTGCTCTGTTACTTTAGCTTGTTTCACGGCTTGTTGCAATACACTCTCAAGCGAAGACAACTGTTGATCAAGTTGATATTTAAGTCCCTTGTTATCGCGTATGCCAATCTCGCGATCCAGCGTTACAATCTCGTTAAAATATTTTAAGTAGGTGTCTAGGTAATACACTATAGAATCTGCTGGTCGGTTATTATTTTTTAGAATCCTTTTCTTAATATCTTCACCCAATAAATTTAGTTTATCTACATAGCTCTGTTCGTTTCGGATAATGTAATCTTTTTCGTGTCTGCGTAAACTCAATACATCGGTCTGATTGAGTTCTGTAAAACTTTCCAAACGATGTGCACTTACGCGCATAGCGCCTTCGAGCGTGTAATCCTTATAGCCTCTTTTGTGAATAAGTTCAATTAATCGGGTAAAGAGTGAATCACTAAGCTGTAGTCTTTGAGAAAGCGTATGCAGAGAAGTATGGACCTCAAAGTCGGCTGCCTTTCGGGTGTGTTGCAGCCTATCGATCGTCCGGTTTAAACTATCCTCCAGCGCTTTGTATTGTTGGAGATAATTGCTCTCCCCGGTTTTAAAGAAAATGGGGTTCGTGGTTTCGTAGGAAAAGAAATCCTGTTTTACCGTAACATTTTTCAACAACAATAAGTACGCTGATTCAATCAGCTCTGTTGTCTCCAGTATTTTTTGGCGTTCGTTGAGGTATCGATTCGTGTGTGCAAGAATCACCAGGTTGAAACTGATCAAGATCAGGAACCAGAAAAGCAGCCGTTGACGGAACGTTTGAAACATAACGAGGTACTACACTTCTGTTAAGGTAACAGTGACCCGGCAACTTTTATTTAAAGGTGTTTTAACTTTCTGTTAACATTTGAAAACATCCCAGAGAAGGCTTTTTCAATCGTAATTGAATGATTTCGTGGCCATTACAATCCTGTCTTTACCCTGCAGATCTTTCACAATTCGGGTGCTGGCGAAACCAGCGTTCCTAAAAACAGCGGCTACCGAATTGCCAAATTTCTCATTGATTTCAACGAAAACCTTTCCTCGAGCTTTGAGCAATGAAAATGCTTTCGTGGTAATGGCATTGTAAAAAATCATGGGATCATCATCCGGAACAAACAGAGCTACATGAGGTTCGTATTCCGTTACATTTTTTTTCATCGATGCTTTTTCAGAAAGGGTTACATAGGGTGGATTGCTCACAATAATATCAAGTTCAGGAAATGGGAAAACATCGGTAAGCGCGTTCAGTTTATGAAATTCAACCGAAGCATTCAGGTTTGAGGCATTCTCCTGGGCAACCGCCAAAGCATCTTCGCTAATATCTACTGCCAAAACGCGTTTTTCCGGCAATTCTTTGGCAAGTGTGATCGCAATGCACCCACTGCCCGTTCCAATGTCAAGGATAGTGCCTGGTGTAAACGGATCAATCTCCTTCAGCACTTCTTCAATGAGTAATTCGGTTTCTGGCCTGGGAATTAATACGGATGAATTCACTTTAAATTTTCGTCCGTAGAAATAAGTGGATCCCAGAATATATTGAATAGGTTCATGGGCGTTTACCCGCTTGATAATGTTACTCAGGCTTTTTTGCTGAATGTCCGGTAAGAGAATAGATTTTTCAGCAACAATTTCGGCACGAGATAACCCTAAGACATCTTCTGTAATGAGATATAGAATACTTTGAATCTCATCGTGATCCCCCTTCAACGTAATCTGTTGTTGTAAATCCCGAAATATCTCTTTGGAATTCTTCATCTTTGCAAGTATACAGCCATGAAAATTCACGACCACCATACCGATGAGCTTTTTATGAAACGATTACTTGAACTGGCCGTTTTAGGCAGGGGTCAAGTGAGTCCCAACCCATTGGTAGGATGTGTTATTGTTCATAACAACATCATGATTGGCGAAGGCTGGCATAAAAAGTATGGCGAGGCTCATGCGGAGGTGAATGCCATTGAATCCGTTCAGGATAAATCTTTGCTAAAAGAGAGTACGTTGTACGTGAACCTGGAGCCCTGCTCGCATGTTGGCAAAACACCACCTTGTGCTGATTTATTAATCAAGCATCAGGTAAAAAAAGTTGTTGTAGGAAACCTTGATTCTAATCCATTAGTGGCAGGAGAGGGGATCAAGAAAATGCGGACTGCAGGTATTGAGGTGATCACAGGTATCCTTGAAAAAGAAGGGCGCGAGCTGAATAAACGCTTCTTCTTATTCATGGAGAAGAAGCGTCCGTATGTCACGTTGAAATGGGCCAAAACCTCCGATGGATTTATTGCACACGAAAACTACGATTCAAAATGGATCAGCAATGAATATTCCCGACAGCTTGTGCACAAGTGGCGCACGGAAGAAGATGCAGTGTTGGTAGGCACTAAAACAGCTTTTCACGATAATCCGGAATTGAACGTACGTGACTGGACTGGGAGCAATCCGGTGCGCATTGTGTTGGATCGTTTTCTGAGGCTGAGCGATAAGCTCCATGTATTTGATCGCTCGCAAAAAACGATTTGCTATAACGTGCTGAAACATGAGGAACATAAAAATCTTTCGTTGATCAGAATTGATGAAGAAAACTTTATTAACCATGTATTGGAAAATTTATTTAAGAAAAAAATTCAATCGGTGATGGTAGAGGGCGGAGCAACCACGCTTCAGTTGTTTATCGATGCGGGATTGTGGGATGAAGCACGAGTTTTTATTTCTGATAAAAGTTTTGGAAAGGGAATACTGGCTCCCCGATTACATGGGAACTTAATTGCCCAGGAATCCGTATTCAACGATACACTCAGGATTTATCAACCAATACCTCATGGAAAAAGTTAATATCGCTGAAAAATTAAGTCAATTTACGGATCACTGGAATCCTCGGATCATTGGTGAGTTAAACGGTCAACAGATAAAGGCCACCAAATTGAAAGGAGAGTTCTTTTTTCACCATCATGAACATGAAGATGAAATGTTTCTCATTGTAAAGGGAACGTTAAAAATGGAGTTTAAAGATCGCACTGAAATTATCAAATCTGGTGAATTTATCATTGTTCCTCGTGGAGTAGAGCATAGACCGGTCGCTGACGAGGAGGTTGAGCTTTTGTTATTTGAACCTGCGTCTACCTTGAATACGGGGAATATTGAAAATGAAAGAACAAAATGGCACCTGGAGAAACTATAAATTCTTTTTAATGGCAGAAGGACTCATTATTTCCGCATCCACCGACAAGCAGGAGCGCTACGCAACTTTGGTTCCACAAATTCAATCTTTAGTTGAAGGTGAGATCGATGTGGTGGCCAATCTTTCGAACATTGCCGCTGCCCTCAAGCAAACCATGGGTTTCTTCTGGGTAGGTTTTTATTTGGTGAAGAGCAATGAACTCGTACTAGGACCTTTTCAGGGACCTATTGCCTGTACGCGCATTCAATACGGTAAAGGTGTTTGCGGAGCTTCATGGAAGGAGAAAAAAGTTATTCTAGTTCCTGATGTAGAGGAATTTCCAGGGCACATTGCTTGCAGTTCTGCATCTAAATCAGAGATTGTATTACCGGCATTTAAGAAAGGAGAAGTCGCGCTTGTACTCGATGTTGACAGTGATAAACTCAATGATTTTGATGCTGTGGATGAGAAAGAATTGAGCAAAGTAATGGAGTTTATCGAGCGATTCCTGTAGTTTACTATCGATATCAAAAGTTGTACTTTCGATTCAGTTTTACCAAAATCGGTCATGTATGAAATCAACCCTATCACGTAGAGATTGGTTTAAATCATCCCTCACCTTGGGTGCGGGATTGGCACTGACTCCTGCCATGTTGGAAAGCCTGATGGCTGCTCCGGTAAGCAACGCGGAAAGGATTCATGGAATTAATCCATCAGGTCCGAGCAAATTTATTCGGTTGGGGTCTAATGAAAATCCGTATGGTCCTTCAGCGAAAGCAAGAAAAGCTATTGTGGATGTGATGGATGAAGGCAATCGTTATTCATTCACCGAAATGAATGAGATGAAAAATCTGCTTGCGCAGAAAG
This sequence comes from Cyclobacteriaceae bacterium, assembly GCA_031400675.1. Taxonomy (GTDB): domain Bacteria; phylum Bacteroidota; class Bacteroidia; order Cytophagales; family Cyclobacteriaceae; genus UBA2336. The sequence goes on along the minus strand of JANNQJ010000132.1, from coordinate 1,736 downwards.
AAGGTGTTTCACCTGATCATATTTTATTGGGTGGAGGCTCAGGTGAATTATTATGTCTGGCCGGTATGGGCGTTGGACTTGAGGGTGGCGCTGTGACATCTGCATTTCCGGTTTTCAGATTGCTCATGGACTACGCAGCCAAGTTTAATGCACGCTGGGATAAAGTAGATCTGGATGATTACCTCGTGCACAATCTGGAACGACTTGCTGCTGCTGTAAAATCGAACACTAAAATTCTTTTTTTAGTGAACCCGAATAACCCAACAGGCACCGTAGTGGATTCATCGAAGTTGAAAGATTTTTGTTTGGAGATGTCAAAAAAAACGGTGGTGTATTCTGACGAAGCGTATCTCGAATTCTTGGAACCCTCTCAACAAGTTTCGATGGTGGAGTTAGTTCGCCAGGGGCATAATGTGATTGTATCGAGAACATTTTCAAAAATATACGGACTAGCTGGATTGCGCATTGGATATATCGTAGCGAAACCTGAATTGATTCAGAAAATAGCCAAGTATCAAACCGGAACCATTAACAATCAACCTGCATTGGCCGCTGCAAAAGCCAGTCTGGGTGATGAGGATTTTATGTCTATGACCCGCAAATTAAATGCAGCGGCAAGACAACATTTATTTACCTACCTCGATAGCAAAAAATGGTTTTACGGAAAGTCTCAGGCGAATGTCGTTTTCTTCCCTTCACCAAAACCCGGAAAACAAATTCTGGAAGAAACAGAAAAGAAGGGATACCAGATTCGCATCTGGGATTACCAGGGGAAAGAATGGTGTCGCGTGAGCATCGGCACGCTTGATGAAATGAAAGGATTTACAAAAGCGTTTGACGAAGTGGTTTCATGAGCCACGTGCAACGATTGTGTTTCTGCAGTGGTGCGCTTCCGAAGCGCTTCATTGTCCCACGAAACCAAACGTATTTTGAAAAACTAAACTACAAATTTACACTGAACCCCTCCATTGATTATGCACTTTGTTGTGCGTTCGGCTTTTTTTGATAAACTCTTAAACCAAGTCCGTCATTTAGTCTCTATAGTTCAACGCTGGTTTTCTATCGCCAAGCAATGCCTTGTATTGGTAATCCCCTTTTGTTTGTGTAAATTCTTCTTTTGCTTTTTTTATTAAGTCAGGATTGGTAAACAAATCAATTGCTGTAAACGCCATTGTTTTTGAAGCTACCATCATTCCTTTTAGACCTATGTCTGTTCCGCCACAGGCTACAGCTTGCCAGCTATGTGCACTCGTGCCAGGTACCCAAGTTGCAGTTTCTACACTCACTGTCGGTACCGCATAACTTACATCACCCACATCTGTTGAGCCTTGATTTTTTTCAATGTGCAAAGGCTTTACAATAGCTGCAGAATCTATAGACTCCGATTTACCCAAAAAACTTGCTTGAATCTTTTTAGCATAAACATTTTCTTCTGCTGTGTACATTACACCACCTACTTTCTCTAAATTGGTTTGCATGTTTATTGCAAGTGTCTTATTGATTAGCAGGTCGTGTGTACCACCAATTATTTCGTAGTCTATTTTTGTTTCTGTACCAAGGGCTGCACCTTCAGCAGCTTTTACAATCCTTTCAAAAATGGATACTACCGTAGATTTTTCAGGGTGTCTTACATAATAATATACTTCAGCAAATTCAGGCACCACATTAGGTGCTTTACCACCATTGGTAATCACATAATGAATACGGGTTTCTTGTGGTATATGTTCTCTCATCAT
>JANNQJ010000131.1:0-2163 GCA_031400675.1 Cyclobacteriaceae bacterium | reverse complement strand
TCCAATTCTTCTGATGGAAATCCTGTAACGGACGTTCCGTTTGAGGAAGTGAACGATAAGAAATAAGCAGATACATTCGCGGCCTCGTGCCGCGATCTCACATAAAGTCCTGACGGTATCGTCAGGACTTTTTTATTTAATGCACCCAATAGAAATAACTACGATTTCAGGTACCCTGTCTCCCGGATGAACGTTTTAAATTGAAGATCATAATTAAATACAATTTTAGCTACTAAACTGCCATGTACCTTTTAGAGCCAAATTGCTATTGATTTTCACTCCAAAAAGAGGGAAATTTATTGATTGTTATAGTTAAATTTTAGATCAGGAGTTCACTTTCAGTTGATTAATAAGCGGGAACATCGACAACTGTTTTTGTAATGAAGAATGTTGAATTAAATGTTGTGATTGATATTGCAGTTTTAGGCTGGGTTCTATTGCTGGGTTCCTGCTCTCCGGAATATGATGAACCAAATCCCTTTAATTATGAACTCTATGTAAACGAACGAGATCAGTACCCTTCCTTTTCTCCTGATGGAGAATATATTGCCTATTATCATTACAGCAGTGAATTTCCCGAGCCTGTCGATTATCCTTCAGGATTGTACATTATTGACCGGAATGGGAACAATAGGCAATTAGTGCTGGATGGTTATCATGAATCACCCGCCTGGTCGCCTGACGGGGAGTGGCTTGTGTTTAGTTCCGGAGGAGTTATTCAAAAATGTAAAATCAATGGAGAAGAGCTTACAAGATTTTCAGGGTTGGATTATCTGGAAAATGCTCAATTCTTTTTTCCGGATTGGTCTCCAGACATGAGTCATATATTATTCAGCAAATCCTTTGCGCCAGAGGGTGGATTGTATTACACAACGGCCGATTTTTCACGATCAGGAAGAAGTTATGACTTGTTCTTAGAAACTGCGAGCCAGCCTGAATTGTCTCCTGATGGGGAAAGGTTTATTTTTTGTAAAGGGAGCCAATCTTTCGAGGGTGGCATCGAACTATTTATTGTTGATACTTTGGGTACGAATGAAATTCGCATAACTCAAAATAGTAGGGAAGATCTTGGCCCTACTTGGTCTTTTGACGGCCAACAAATTGCCTGGAGCAGTGGTGTACGCGTGCATACAATGAATGCTGATGGAGGTAATCAGAAATTTCTTGCGTATGGGCAATATCCTTCCTGGTCAGTCAATAATCAAATCGTGTTCAGCCATGCCAACAGCGACTACAGCAAAGAAGTACTCTATACAATACACGCTGATGGTTCGGAGAGGAAACAAATTACTTTTTAGCTACACCACTCTGGCGCAAGCGTCCGCTTGTGCCCAATCTAATTCTGGTTCTTGTCCTAAATATTCACAAAAATCCGGTAGCAACCGGATTTGTTGAGAATCTCGAGGAATGATTGTTTAGTAGTGCAAGAGATTATGTAGGAAGAAAAGGTTGATTGAAATTCGTTATTGAGTGAAGGCACAAGCGGAGGCTTGCGCCAGTACCTGGGAAGCCCCGTTACCGATGTACCGTTTGAAGAAGTAAATGGTAAGAAATAGGAGACGCATAATTATGCGACTCTACCAAGCCCCCGATAACTCAGGGGCTTTTTTATTTTCACTCCTTCTTTAACTTTACGCCTCTTAAAGAGTTAAGCATGATCGTTTTAAAGTTTGGAGGCACCTCGGTTGGCAAGCCTGAACGAATGAAAAAAATTGCGGACCTGGTATTGTCAACGCCCGGCCAGAAGATTGTCGTGCTGTCCGCTTTGTCAGGTACCACGAACGCACTAGTTTCGATTGGAAGCTACCTGATGGTTGGAAATTATGAGGAGAGTGAAAAAGAAATTGTCAAGATTGAGAGTCACTATCACGAATTTATTAAGGAGTTGTACACCAGCGAAGCTTTCCTTGCGATTGGACAAGAAACCGTAAGTCGCTTTTTCATTTTCATGCGATTACTTGCTGCCGGTCAATTTGATAATAAGAGCTATCGCGAACTATTGGCCCAGGGTGAACTCATCTCTACGGAACTTTTCTACCAATACTTACAGGAGCAAAAAATTAATTCACGCTTACTGCCGGCCCTTCATTTTATGTCAATTGATGAAAATGAAGAGCCAGAACTTGAAAAAATTGAACAACGATTAAAGCCCTTGTTGGTTTC
>JANNQJ010000130.1:0-11678 GCA_031400675.1 Cyclobacteriaceae bacterium | reverse complement strand
CTTATAACTTTCAAACCTGCCGGTCGGCAGGTCTTCAAATTAATAAATTTTCAAATTAGTTACGCCCACACTTTCGTCCCTTCCGTACAATTCTTACAAATTTCTATTTCACTTCTCGACCTGAGCAACGATGCTCTGAATTGGCTGTATTTCTCCCCAAACCATATTTCCTCAAATGATTTCTCATTCAGGTTGCCTAACACAAAGTGAGCGTCTTTGTCGAAACAACAAGGCACTACTTTTCCATCCCAGGTGATTACGCAACTGTGCCACATTTTCCAGCAATGGTTATCGAAATCGTTTTTTATTTCGTAGGAACCATTCGATAACTTTCGGTAGCGCGAATATTTTTCTTGAATCGGAATCAAATCGGAACCATTTTTATAGTCATAGATCTGTGCGGTCTTCAATGCTACCTGATTAACTCCTAATTCATCTGCCAACTTATACACTTCCGGTATTTGATGTTCGTTCGCGCGAACCACTAAAAACTGAAAAATGACATGTGGTGTTGCTGACTTTAATTTTTTCTTCCACGCAATGATATTCTTTGTGCCATCAATCACTTTTGATAATTCCCCTCCTACCCGATAGGATTCATATGTATCCTGACTGGCTCCATCAATGGAGATAATCAGGCGATCTAAACCCGATTCTATAGTTTGCCTGGCGACCTCATCTTTTAAAAAGTGGGCATTGGTTGAGGTGGCGGTGTAAATTCCTTGTAAAGATGCATACTTCACCATCTCTAAAAAATGGGGATTCAGGAAAGGCTCACCCTGAAAATAAAACGTTAAGTATGTAAGGGTATCTTTTAGCTGATCAATTGTCTTGTTGAACATCGTTTGTTGCAACATACCTGTCGGTCTTGAAAAAGATCGCAATCCACTGGGGCATTCAGGGCATCGTAAATTGCAACTGGTGGTTGGCTCAACGGAAATGCTGATAGGTAAACCCGTGATAGCAGGTACGCTGGTGATCCGGGATTTGTAATAGCTTCCTAAAATAGAAGATGCATTCCACGCCTTTTTTAAGGAAAGCCTTGATGCCACATTCAATCCATCGCGAAAACCTCCAATCATGTTGCCAAGATAAAAGGAAAACAAATCAAATTGTATTTATCTTTCCGGTTCTAATAAAATCATGAAACATAAAGAAACACTTACCGGATTTATTCCTGCATCCCCCAATTGTTTGCCTAAAAGGAGATCGAGGAACAAGTCCGCGAATACGTCACTCATTTTCGTTTTAATGCTTCTCTTAATATCAACAACTCTTCAAGCCCAGTCACTCAGACTTTCTGATCAAGCTGAAATTTCTGTGCTTACCCTCGGTCCTTTTCAGGGAGAAGTATACTCTGCCTTTGGGCACAGTGCTATTCGGGTGTACGATCCTGTCCTTGGTATTGATGAAGCCTACAACTGGGGTGTATTCGATTTCGATCAACCTAACTTTTACCTGAATTTCGCTCGTGGAAGAAATAATTATAAACTCGGTGTATACCCATACGACAGGTTTCGTGATCACTATATTTTTTACAATCGCTACGTACATGAGCAGAAGCTGAATCTAACTACGAATCAAAAACAACGGCTTTACGAATATGTGGAGTGGAACGCACTTCCTGAAAACCGAAGCTACCGCTACGATTATTTTTATGATAACTGTGCCACCAAGGTTAGAGATGTAATGGTTGCCGTTTTTGGCGACAGCGTGAAGTTTGATGGATCATATGTTAAAACCGATTATACCATTCGTGATCTTACCGATATTTACCTGAAGCATCAGCCTTGGGGCGATTTGGGAATAGACGTTTGTTTGGGCTTGCCAATGGATAAAAAAGTAACGCCATACGAATATATGTTCTTACCGGATTACATCGAATCAGCCTTCAATCATGCCAGCTTGAATAATACACCCATTGTAAAAGAAACTCTAAGTGTTTATGAAAGCCGTGAAGAAGACTACCCTAAAAGTACAGTTCATCCGTTGACCGCCTTCACTATAGTGGCAGTAATCGCTCTATTGATAAGCGCATGGGATTTTAAACGGAAAAAAGTCTCTACCTGGTTTGATGCTTTTTTGTTTGGGTTAGTCGGATTAGTAGGAATTTTATTATTTCTCTTGTGGGTTGCTACCGATCATAAAGCAGCCGCGAATAATTTTAATTTATTGTGGGCTTTACCTACGCATTTGATCGCTGTGATTGCATTTTATAAAAGTCCGAAATGGTTAAAGCAATATTTTTTAATTATAGCAGTGATTTGTGCACTCACGCTTATACTATGGCTAGTGCTGCCACAGAAGCTCAATTATTTCCTTATTCCTCTTGTGATAGCGTTGTGTTTGAGGGCGGTGGCGCAGTATCGGTTGAGGTAAATCAGTAGAGGAGAACTCCGTGGTCTGTGTCGACACAGACCACGGAGAAAAATTATTTTACTGTAACTGACAACTTACAAATGAATTGGTCTATTTGCAGTAGCTGCTAAACAAGCTTCTTTAAAGGCCTCCATGTATGTAGGGTGTGCGTGTGACATCCGTGACACATCTTCGGCAGATGCGCGAAACTCCATAGCCACCACACCTGCGGCAATCATGTCGGCAGCACGGGCGCCAATGATGTGAGCGCCTAAAATTTCATCGGTGTTTTTATCGGCTAATATTTTTACGAGACCGTCCGTATCCATCGAGGCACGGGCTCGGCCCAATGCTTTGTAAGGAAAATTTCCAACTTTGTATGCACGTCCTGCTTGTTTCAATTGTTCTTCCGTATAACCTACGCTAGCGACTTCCGGCCACGTGTATACTACGCCAGGAATTAAATTATAATTAATGTGTGGTTTCTGTCCGGCCATTTGCTCAGCCACCATCGCACCTTCTTCTTCAGCTTTGTGTGCCAGCATCGCGCCTCGCACTACATCACCAATTGCATAGATGTTATCAACTTTTGTTTTGAGGTGGTCATCAACGGGTACTTGACCTTTCACGGTTTCAATTCCAACTTTATCCAAACCAAGCCCATCGGTATACGGTCTGCGGCCAATACTTACAAGGCAATAATCGCCTTTTAACTCCAGCACTTTTCCGCTTTTATCTTCAGCTTTCAGCGCTACTTCTTTGCCTTTGTTTTCGAGTGAAGTCACTTTATGTCCCAGGTGAACTTCCATTCCAAGCTTCTTGGCAATCTTCAACAATTCTTTTCCCATCGTTCCATCCATGGTAGGAATAAGACTATCCAAAAACTCGACTACCGTAACTTTTGAACCAATACGTGCATACACAGAACCCAACTCCATTCCAATCACGCCTCCACCAATCACAATCAAGTGCTTCGGTATTTCTTTTAACTCCAATGCCTCCGTGCTGGAAATAATTCTTTTCTTATCGAACGCTGCAAACGGCAATGGGGTAGGTTTTGATCCCGTAGCAATAATTACTTTTTCGGTGGTGATAGTTTTCTCCTTGCCGTCTTTTCCAGTAACCTTAATCGTGTTCTTATCCACAAACGAACCCACACCTTGATGTACATCAATTTTGTTTTTCTTCATCAGGAATGTAATGCCATCGTACGTTTGCTTCACCACATCACCTTTGCGCTTAATCATTTGGGTAATGTTCGCCTTAGGTTCAGAGATATCAATACCGTGTTCCTTAAAGGAATGCCCTGCATTAAAAAAATGCTCGGATGAATCCAGCAATGCCTTCGAAGGAATGCAGCCCACATTCAAACACGTTCCGCCAAGCGTATCGTATTTTTCAATGATGGCAGTTTTGAATCCTAATTGTGCGCAGCGAATCGCGGCAACATACCCTCCGGGTCCTGAGCCAATGACAGTGACGTTGTATTGCATACCAAAAAGTTTATTCAAAAAAAAAGAACTTTACTTTTGCGATTTTCTTAGCGGTCTTTGCGTCTTCGCGGTTCATTTTTACCGCAGAATCACAGAGGAATTCACACAGAGATTCGCAGAGTTTATAATTTTAATTTTCTCATACTCCCAAAATCAACCGACCTGGATCTTCCAACAATTCTTTCACTCTCACTAAGAAACTCACGGATTCTCTTCCATCGACAATTCGGTGATCGTAGGAAAGCGCGAGGTACATAATTGGTCTAACAACCACTTGACCATCTTTTACGACAGCACGCTCCACAATATTATGCATACCTAAAATCGCAGACTGTGGTGGATTTAAAATGGGTGTTGATAACATGGAACCAAACACTCCACCATTCGTAATAGAGAAGGTTCCTCCTTGCATTTCATCAATCGACAGTTTCCCATCGCGACCTCTGGCAGCAAGACGTCCTATTTCCATTTCAATCTGATCGAACGATAACGACTCCGCATTCCGGATCACCGGTACTACCAATCCACGTGGCGTAGAAACAGCAATCGAAACATCACAATAGTCATGATAGATGGCTTCATCACCACTAATCTGGGCATTCACAGCCGGCCACTCTTTAAGCGCGATGCATACTGCCGTAGTGAAGAATGACATAAAGCCCAAGCCCACACCGTACTTTTCTTTAAACTTATCTTTGTATTTCGATCTTAAATCCATCACAGGCTTCATGTCCACTTCGTTGAAAGTAGTGAGCATGGCTGTTTCATTTTTCACCGATACCAAACGTTTGGCAATCGTCTTGCGCAACGAAGTCATTTTTTCTGCGCGCTTGTTGCGACTGACTCCACCTGCAATCACGGGAGGGCCAGATGGTACGGCAGCTTTTGCAGCTTCCGGTTTCGCGGATGAACCTGCTTGAGCTTTTACTGCATCTTCTTTTGTGATGCGCCCACCCACACCGCTTCCTGAAACTTGTGACGAGGCTACACCTTTCTCATCCAGAATTTTTGCCGCAGCAGGTGAAGGATGACCGTCAGCGTATGATTTATCAGTAGATCCTGCTGACGTTGTTGGAGAAGAAGCAGGTGAAGAAGCTGGAGCTCCATCCATCACCTCAATTTTACAAATCAATCCCCCTATCGGAAGTGTTGTTTTTTCCTGTGCTACTATTCTTAAAATACCGTTAGCCTCTGCTGGTAATTCAAATGTTGCCTTGTCTGATTCTACCTCAGCAATGATGTCATCAAGCTTAACAAAGTCTCCATCTTTCTTCAACCACGTGGAGATTGTTACTTCTGTTATAGACTCGCCAACAGCCGGAACTTTCATTTCCTTAATTGCTCCAGTAGCCTTTGGTGCAGCGGATAGAGTTGGAACTGCTGCAGGTGTTGCCTTGCTTTCCGCTTTCGGTGCTGGCGTTGCACCTCCTGCCGATTCTTCAATTTCACAGATCAGTTCACCGATTGCCGCAGTTTCACCCGCTTGTTTCTTTATTCTAAGAATACCTGCAGCAGAGGCCGGCAATTCAAAGGTTGCTTTATCCGATTCGAGTTCAGCAATCACCTCATCCATCTGCACAACCTCTCCATCTTTTTTTGTCCAATTGGCAATTGTTACTTCCGTAATGGATTCGCCAACGGTGGGTACTTTTACTTGGATAGCCATGTTAATATTTTTGATTTACGATTTTTGATTTACGATTTTTCTTAATCGGTCTTACGACTAAGGTCTATGTTTTACTTTCTTTATATCTCAAAAGCCTGGTTTACGATTTTCTCTTGTTCCGCTTTGTGAACTTTTGAATAACCGGTAGCGGGGGAAGCGCTTGCCTTGCGTGCTACTACTTCCAATCCTGCCTTAAACATATACCGCAAGATATAACTCCAGTATCCCATGTTAGAGGGCTCTTCCTGCGCCCACACTAGCTTTGGATTTTTGTATTTCTTCAATACCGCATTCAATTGTTTTTCGGGGAACGGATGCAACTGCTCAAGTCGAACAATGGCCGCATTCCTAATTTTTCTCTTTTGTTGAACTTCTTGCAAGTCGAAGAAGATTTTTCCGGAGCACAGTATTACTCGGTTCACATCTTTTGCAACAACATTCGGATCATCTAACACCTCATTGAATGTACCGGAAATAAAATCCCTCACCGGAGATGAAACTGCAGGGTGACGCAATAAAGACTTAGGTGACATCACCACGCATGGCTTGCGGAACTCCCATGTTACCTGTCTGCGCAACAGATGGAAAATATTCGCAGCTGTGGTAAGATTCGCCACCACCATATTATACTCAGCCGATAGTTGTAAGAAGCGCTCAGGACGTGCATTTGAGTGCTCAGGGCCCTGACCTTCATATCCATGCGGCAGCAGCATCACCATACCATTTTGACGTTGCCATTTTGATTCAGCACTGGATAAGAACTGATCGATCATGACTTGCGCCCCATTGGCAAAGTCACCGAACTGCGCTTCCCAAATTACAAGAGAATGGGGCGTAGCCATCGCGTAGCCATACTCAAAACCCAGTACACCAAATTCAGAAAGCAATGAATTGTAGATATGAAATTTTTCCTGATCCTTATCTATGTTATCAAGTCCACAATACGTTTCGTTTGTACTAGCATCCCAGAAATATGCATGACGATGTGAGAACGTACCGCGCTTCACATCCTGACCGGTAAAGCGTACGGGAATTTTATCTAACAATATGGATCCATAAGCTAACAACTCCGCCTCAGCCCATCCTAGTTGCTTATCATCAAAGAAAGCAGTCTTGCGATCCTTTATTAATCTTTCAATTTGCTTAAGTGGCTTGAACGCATCCGGGATGGTGCTCAATGCTTTCCCCACTTTGTCAACAGCAGCTTGCGTAATGGCTGTCTTTGGTGATTGATCAAAATCTTCTGGCTTGGCCCTGCGCAACTGCTCCCACTCTTCCTCAATTTTCTGTGTCTTGTACGGCAGCGGCTTTTGTTTTACCTCGTTTAACCGGTCTTGTAACTGGTTGCGGAAGTTCTTATCCATTTCATCTGCAAGCGCTGAGTCAACTCCACGGGCTACTAGTTTCTTCACATACACTTCACGTGGATTCGGGTGCTTTGCAATGATATTATATAATTTCGGTTGCGTGAATTTCGGTTCATCACTTTCATTGTGCCCATGTCTGCGGTAGCAGAGCATGTCAATAAAAATATCCTGACCGAATTTCTGACGATACTCTACCGCCAGATTGGAACAAAACGTTACGGCTTCTGCATCATCGCCATTCACATGCAGGATGGGTGCATCAATGATTTTGGCTACATCTGTACAGTAAATGGCTGTACGCGCATCATCAAAGTCAGTTGTAAAGCCAACCTGATTGTTAATCACAAAGTGAATTGTTCCTCCTGTGGTATATCCTGGCAATCCCGACATTTGAACACATTCGTAAACAATACCCTGACCGGCAACTGCAGCATCTCCATGTATGAGAATAGCCATCGCTTTTTTCAAATCGCCTTTATACTCATCATCAATTTGTCCTCGGGTATACCCGATCACCAGTGGATCTACTGCTTCGAGGTGGGAAGGATTCGGTGTTAGCTTGACATATATCTTCTTTCCTGATGGCGTGTTAATGTGACTGGCATAACCGAGGTGATACTTCACATCACCATCTCCCATAGTTAAATCAGGATTTACATTGCCTTCAAATTCGGTGAATATCTGTTCGTAAGTTTTTCCCAGAATGTTAGAAAGAACATTCAGGCGGCCACGGTGTGCCATACCGATTACTACTTCTTTTACATCGGACTCAGCCAATTTATTGATGATCGCATCCAATGCAGGAATCGTATTTTCTCCACCCTCTAATGAAAAACGTTTCTGTCCAAGAAATTTCGTATGTAAAAAGTTTTCGAAAACAACAGCTTCATTGAGCTTCGATAATATTCTCTTCTTCTCGTCAAGGGTTGGATTGTGACTGTAATATTCTACTTCACATTTCTTTGCGAACCACGCGCGCACTTCATCGTTCCGGATGTAATTATATTCGAAGCCGATTGGCCCGATATATACCTGCTGGAGTTTTTCAACAATCTTTCGGAGGGTTGTCCGAGGCAAGGCAATTTCTGCGGCTACATCAAACTCGGCATCCAGATCAGCATCTGATAATCCAAAGAAATTAAGATCGAAATTCACATTGTGGTTACGTCTTTCCCGTACCGGATTTGTAAATGCTCTCAGATGACCAAATGAACGGTACGCAAAAATCAGGTTGCGCACTTGCGTTTCCTTTATACTCGGGCCGTCCTGGGCTGCTCCGTTCTCACCATATCGTTGCAGCGAGAAATCATACCCCTCGAAAAACTTCTGCCAGGTAGCATCTACCGAGTTGGCATCTTTCTTATAATTTTGATAGAGTTGGTCGAGGTAGCCAACATCAGCGTTGGAGATGTAGGAGAACTTATCCATAGTTGCCTTTTAATGAGGGAACCAAATGTAAAAAAGGGTTTTAGGATTAAAAAATTGAATACTCGCGTAAGCAAATATATTTGATATCCATTTTGTTAGCCTTTCGCAGCCTCCACAATTGTGAAAGAAGAAATTTGCCTTATCTTTGCGGACTTTAAAAAACGGACGAGTTCCAACATTTAAAAACTAACAAAAAATGGCAGTTAAAATCAGATTGGCCCGCAGAGGCCGCAAGAAACTGGCAAAATTCGATGTAATCGTAGCAGACGCCAGAGCACCACGTGATGGTCGCTTTATTGAAAAAATCGGGACATACGACCCGTTAACAAACCCCGCCACTATTGACCTAAATGACGACAAGGCATTTCAGTGGTTAATGAACGGTGCACAACCTTCAGATACCGTGAAAGCCATGCTTTCGTACCGTGGCATTATGATGCGCAAGCACTTGCAAATTGGTGTGGTAAAAGGCGCTATTAGCCAAGAAGAAGCCGACCGCAAATTGAATGAGTGGAAAGAGGCTAAAACCGCTAAAATCCAGAATAAGAAAGATACGCTTTCAGAAGCTAAACAAGCCGATGCGAAAGCTCGTAAGGCAGCTGAGACTAAGGTTAAAGAAGCACGTGCAGAAGCAATTAAAAAGAAAGCTCAAGTTATTGAAGCTGCCGCTACCGAGCAGGCTGCTGCTCCTGTTGCGGAAGCAGAAACAACAGAGACTCCTGCTGCTGCCGAAGGTGAAGCACAAGCTTAATCAATCGATGAATTTATCGAATGCTCCTGACCTGTTGGGAGCATTTTTTTTGCCAATACTTACAATACGTATATCTTTTCATTATGCGTATATTTGTCTTATGAAAGCAAAATTAAACCTTACAATAGAAGATACGCTTTTGGCAAAAATCAAACGATATGCAGCCAAACGCAAAACCAGTGTTTCAGAATTGGTTGAGGTGTATTTCAATAGTCTGACGAAGGCATCTAAAAAAACTAACATTGTCGAGCTGATGGACTCCATTCAAAAACCATCTGTAACTCTTCCCGAAGATTTAAAGACTGCGTACTTCGAAGAACAAAAAGGAAAATATGGGTTTTAGTATCTTTCTTGATGCCAATATAATTCTGGATCAAGTATTGAAGCGTGATGACTATGAAAACACCAGAAAACTATTTCAACAAGTATTAAACGGGCAATTCAGCGCTTTTACTTCACCCTCCATTATCCACATTATCGGGTATTGGCTTACCAAGGTTTATGGAACAGGCGAAACCCGCCAGATCATGCTGGCATTGTTAAACGATGTTCGTGTGTTAGCGTTGAACCATGACATCTGCATACAGGCCCTTCATTCAAATATCCTGGATGTTGAAGATGCACTTCAATACCACACTGCACTGTATCATAAAATGGATTGTTTTGTTTCCCGTGATAAGAAACTTAAAACGAATGCGAGTTCTATGTTACCTGTACTCACTCTGGAAGAATTATTGAAAGGAAAATGAATATCAACGATCACTATAAAGTTGGTTTTATCATGAGGCCCCACGGCTTAAAGGGAGAAGTTACCATTTCACTGGATGCGGAAGCCCCGGTTGACTGGGAAAATCTGAAATTGATATTTATTGAAAAAAAAGCGCAGTTAATACCCTCTTTCATCGAAAGCATTTCCGTACGGAGCGACAAAGCTTTTGTCAAACTGGAAGATGTAAGCACATCAGAACAAGCTTCTCTCTTAAAAGGGAGTTCGTTGTATCTACCCAAGGAAAGCCGCCCTAAATTAGAACGAGGAGAGTTTTATAATGAGGATGTTATCGGATTTGAAGTCATGGACGAAACCCGTGGACCGTTGGGCTTCGTGGAGGATGTGGAACAAGCAGGTCCTAACCGGTTTCTTATTTTGTCGTACATCCAAAAAGAAATCATGATTCCGGTAAACGGCCCCTTTATTAAAAGTATAAACAAGTCAAAAAAGAAAATCAGCGTAAGCCTTCCGGATGGATTTTTAGATATTTAGATATATTCGTCATATGAAAACAAGGCTTGCCCTCAAACAATTTGCATTAGCACTTTTGTTATTGACCGTCTTCTCTTGTGAAGACACTACAATTATTAAAAATTATACAGGTACCGGTGAAGAAAAAACCTATTCTATTGAAGGCTATGCCCAGAAAGGTCCATTTATTGTCGGTTCTAACGTTACTGTATCGGAGTTAAATGAAGAATTATATCCTACCGGAAGAGTTTTCTTCGCAACCATTCTGGATAGTAAAGGACACTTTGAGTTACCGGGCATAGTATTGACTTCTCCCTATATTCAAATTAAAGTAGAAGGTTCATATTTCAGCGAGGTCATCGGTGGAGTTCCAACGCCAGGAAATCTTACACTTTATTCCCTAGCCGATATAAACGATACCCAGTCTATTAATGTTAATATCCTTACACACCTTGAAAAAGAGCGAGTTGAATATCTTGTTCAAAACGAGGCCAAAACATTTAGTGACGCAAAAGAACAAGCGTTAGAAGAATTGCTAACAGTGTTTAACTTTGAAGGCTATTCGGTTAATGCCTCTGAAGATTTAAGTATATTAAGTGATAGCGAAGGGAATGCGGTATTGTTAGCGGTTTCGTCAATTATTGAAGGGGTAAACGATTATGAAAGAAGGCTTGCGTTAATTACAAACTTTCAAAACGATTTTCAGGATGGTGCACTTGATGCTGTGGATATTCAAAACACGCTGCTCACATCAGCGTTTAACCTTGTTCCATTGATGATCATTGAAAACATCAACAGCAAATTTTTAGGTATTACCGTTCCTGATTTTGAGCCTGTGCTGGACCATTTTATTGACAATTCTGAGTTCACAAATTACTTCAGTGAAATATTTGTGCGGACAGAGGATGGCTCCATCAATCTTTTGAAAGACAATACTATGGCAACACTTGATCTTACAAAGGAATACGTACTCTTCATTAATCCTCCTCAAGGAGTTGATGTGGGTATTGGCATTAGTTTCGATGCTCATCAATATGCAGATGAAGGAAACTTTGATATAGCATCGTCCTCATGGACAGAAAGCAATGTTCAGGCATCTTGTTCTTATGAAGGTGATCCTCATTGCCTTGTCCATCATGCCTATAGACTCTACATAAGCGGAACTGATTTAGGCCCCATCGAAATACCAATAAGCTTAATCACCGGTAAAGGTTATATCGGGTTTGCTCTCGACTTAGGAATCGATGGATTTTATACACCAGAAATTTCTTTTGGAAAGACTATTTCATGGCAGGAATAAAGCCGTGAATTGCGTCTAATTTATGCGTATCGACATCATCACATGTTTACCTAAGCTTTTAGAAAGCCCTTTTTC
>JANNQJ010000129.1:0-4642 GCA_031400675.1 Cyclobacteriaceae bacterium | reverse complement strand
CAAGATACTATCTTACGAAAGCGCCCTCTTGGAATATGGAGTGGGGGCAGCCCATCAATCAGGAAGATATGGCCGGCACTAATTTGGCTTTTTCGTACGTGATCCTATTGGGTATGCAGCAGTCTGGTTTTATTCTAACACAAAAGGAGAAAGAGGATTTTCTTTTCGCTTGGCGCTATATTGGTTATCTGCTGAACATAAACGAAGACTTATTGCCAACTTCATTTGTTGAAGCCGGTAAACTGGCAACCATTATCAAAAATAGGAATTTTAAGAAAACAGAAGAAGGTATCATTCTTACTTCTGAATTATTGAGTTATTACAAATCAAGTGTTCCTCCATCGCAGGCCGAGTTGGTGCCTTCACAAATACGTTTTTATCTGGGCAATGAAGTAGCCGATATGATTGGGCTCGCCAGCGACCCCATTCGAGATCGCATTGCCTCTTCGATCAGCACATTTAAGTCTCTGCAAAATATGCTAACGGTTCAATCCAGCAGTTATCAAAACATGCTTTTGCAGCACTCGCTATTGAAGAAAAAATTTAATATGTAATTTAAAGTTTTTTCGTTTCCAACTTATCAAACTGGTTATGAATCGTTAAAATAATTACCCCGAAAAGGACGGCAACCACGATCAAAATAATGTTCAGTAAGCCTTCTATGCCGAAGGAAAGCTTTATTAGAATGGTAGAAATGATAAACCCGGAATTTCGAATGACTCTATTAAATTTATCTGTGTGCAGAAAGGAAATTAGCAATAATAAAACATCAGTTAAAATTAAGATCGTAAAACATGTATCAAAAAATACTTTGTTCACATCTTGAAAGGATGCCGCACTTGGAGTGCCGGAAAAAAAACTCGTATACACCCATTCACCCAGACTAAAGAAAGCGAGCACCCCAAATATGGGAACTAAAGACTTTGCTATCAGCGTCTTCATCTTTATAAATTGTGTTACCTCCAATGGGAGTGGACTCTTTATTTCTGATTGTTCTTTCCTGTTCAGACGGTAAAACAAGAGAATTAGCAGGAAGAGAATAATGGTCGCAACCAAATCATAGGTCAATAAAAGATCGCTCGGTACTTTAAACCAATCAGGCGTTAATTGAAGTTGCGATAGGTCTTTGAATATTCGTCTGATCACGATTAACGTCATAATCTCATATTGCTTTCCTATGTATGTAGTGGTTGATCTGGGTAGATAGTAAACAAGTAGGTACACTTCATAAATCAAAATGAAGGAGAATGGCGTGTAAATAGCTGCGATGGGACTGTTAAATAGCTCTTGATAACCGTTGATCTCCAGCAGTTTTAGATCGACCAATCCAATAAGTAAAAGATGAATTAAGAAACTCGCTATAGAGATCACAACAATGCCTGACTCACTTTTTATTCTTGTCTCTTCCGAGAGTACTTTTGAAAAAAGTGATTTGAATAGGAGGACTGTTTTCGTCATGGAGGAGTACATTTACCTATAAACACGGTAATCGTGTATTTGTCTTGATTGTAGACTAAAAACATTTTCTAACTGATTGCGGAAAGATCTGATTTAGCGAGTTATCCTCTCTGTTTTACCACCTGGCTTGGCATATTCATAACGGTCAATCAGTTGAGTGGAATAGTACCCATCAATTCCGTTGCTACAGAGTGACAAGGCTCTGTCAAGTTCCAGAAAACCATCCGCTAAAAGAATATCTTCCTCTAGTTTGATGTGTTGTATTTTTCCAATCACCAAAAAGGTATTGTTCAGCTTGATGGGAATGATTTCTTCTAGTGTTAAGGCATATTTCACTTTGCTTTCTTTCACAAAAGGAGCAGGCGTGTTCTCTAAAAATTCTGGCGTGAGCCCCACTTCCTCAAACTCGCTCACCTCATCGGGGTATTTAGCGCTGGTTTGATGTGCCTGTTGTAAAAATGAAGGATGCAGGTGGTTGATTGTATAAACTCCAGTTGATTGAATATTTGCCAAGGTATGAGGAGTTGCTTTTACCGGCCTGTTGATAAACCCAACAAGTGCAGGATCTGACCCGATATGAACGATACTGCTAAAGACACCAAGATTGGTTTGTCCTTTTTGATTAATGGTACCAATTAAACTGACTGATTTAAAGCCCGTAAGGCTATTGATAAAATTCGCGCGGTAAAACCGCTCCCAGGTTTTGATGGTTGAGGATGAAATAATCTGCATGGCTTTTTAATGGACTACATCCGAAATTGTTATCAAAACGAGGTGATTTTATTCATGAGAGTTCCGGTTAATTCAGTCTCTTTTTTTGGAGAATGAATCTATTTCATCCTCAGATATCCTTTTGGCTGGCATCGCAAAGCTGTTTTGTTTAACGTTTTTGAATTTATGAACCCAAAATCTACTATCTCTTAAACAAAAAAATATTTCAGGGATTAGACTATTTATAATTCTATGATAGATGAACAATGTGTGACGTGGACTGTTTAACAGTCAATAAAAAAACTTAAACAAAATATAATATGTTCACAATTCTAACTGATATCGTGGCCATCCCGGTGGATGATCCGATTGCATTTACATTCTTTACAGGCTACATGGCTATGTTAGCTGCAGCCGTTTTTTTCTTTGTAGAAAGAGGAAGTGTCGAAGGAAAATGGAAGCTTTCCCTATTAGTTTCCGGATTAATTACCGGTATCGCAGCGGTACATTACTTTTACATGCGTGACTATTATCTGGCAACTGGCCAAACTCCTACTGCGCTCCGTTACATCGACTGGACATTGACTGTGCCTTTGATGTGTGTGGAGTTTTATTTATTGACCAAGGCAGCAGGCGCAAAGATTTCCTTATTGTGGAAGCTGATCTTCGCCTCCGTTCTTATGCTCGTAGCCGGCTATATTGGCGAAGCATTTTCTGACGGTTCTACTGGTCACTCTGTTATTTGGGGTGTTATCTCTACCATTGGCTACGTGTATATTTTATACACAGCTTGGTTTGGTGAAGTGGCAAAACTTGCAAAAAATTCAGGAGATTCTGTAGTCATAAGAGGTATTCAAACTTTAGCCTGGTTTGTATTGGTAGGTTGGGCTATCTATCCAATTGGTTACATGTGTATGCCTGGAGGATGGCTTAACACAGGGCTGGGCTGGAACGCTTCTAATGTAGATTTATTCTACAACATTGCGGATGCCATCAATAAGATTGGGTTTGGTTTGGTAGTGTATAGCATTGCTGTTTCCAGCAAATCAACTGCCAAGGCATAAGCTTCCCTCGATTAATAAGTTGAAAAGAGATAAGGGGGAACTGTACTAAGTTTCCCCTTATTTTTTGTAGATGAATAGGTCAACGTTTTCCAATTAAAATTGAAACGTGAAAGAATTTGAAAAGATAAGGAAGTACTTGCTACTTGCTGGTTTGTCAATGGCTTGTATTACACACGTGGTCATCATTAGTGAAGACATACAGCTTTACTTTTTAATTGCTATCATTGTCCTCACAGGAGTTCCCCACGGTTCCCTGGATTTTTTCATTGAAAGACAATCCTTTATAAATAATAATCAAAAGATTTCAATTAACACATTCTTGAAAAAATACCTTTTGACCATGCTCTGCTATGGCATTCTTTGGTTACTATTTCCAACTCTCGCTTTGATTGTTTTTATTGGTATGGCGGCCTATCACTTTGGTGAAATTGATTGGCCACTTCGTGGTAATACAAAATTGGAATCTGTACTGTACACGATTTACGGACTTCTTTTTATTGCCTTTATTTTGACAAGTCACATTGACTCAGCTGCTCCAATTCTTGAAACCATTACTCAGCAAAAATTTGGTGCGGCTTTTTGGTTGCAATGGGGTATCCTGTTATTTCCATATTGCTGCATCTTACTTGGTTTGCATATACTCTTTCATTTAGTGCTACACGCCCGCCTGGACTGGGAAAGGAAAGTCATTCTTCAATTCGTGTTGCAAAGCCTCGTATTAGTTTTTATTGTTTACTGGCTACCCTTATATCTTAGTTTTGGATTTTACTTTGGATTGTGGCATTCACTCATTTCATTTAATTTAATCCGTAAGCAAATGAAACTCACCAACGATTGGCCGGGTTGGATTTCTATGGTGAAGAAGGCTCTTCCCTTTACTACAATTGCATGGATAGGAATACTCCTGCTGATTTTTATATCAAGCACATTCCAAACAGAATGGCTCGTACTATCTAATTTATTTGTTGGAATTGCGATACTCACGCTTCCTCATTTACAGGTTTTTACTAAAATTAAATTTACATAAGAGTTTTATAAAGTGGAAGATTACTTAAGGATTCATAAGTTTCTAACTCTTTTACTTTTTATCTAGTTCAGTCAGATAAGCATTAGCCACTTGGATATGTTTTTCCTGTTTCTCTTTAGGCATTTTATCAAACGTCTTTACCAACATTCCTAATCTTGGATTCTTCAAAAAGAAATCGCGTTGGGTGCTCATGAAACGCCAAAACAAGCCATCCCAAATGGGTTGCCAATCTCCTTTTTCGTAGTCGCTCATTTTCATCAAGTAGTTGCTTCCGCTGATGTAAGGCTTGGTGGCCATTAGTCCGCCATCGGCATATTGACTCATGCCGTACACATTGGGCACCATGACCCAATCGTATGCATCAATGAAGAGTTCCATAAAC
>JANNQJ010000128.1:0-1612 GCA_031400675.1 Cyclobacteriaceae bacterium | reverse complement strand
TATATTCTGCCACATTAACTGAGGGATGGCAATTTTATAGTCTTCCAACTTCACAATAAATTTTGATTTCATAACAAGGTTCTTCCCCTGCACCTCAATGGTACCGGGCAAATCAACCTCTTTCGTTTCGCCATGAATAGTCAATTTTCCAGTAGCCTTTACGTTTTGGGGT
Source organism: Cyclobacteriaceae bacterium (assembly GCA_031400675.1). Classification (GTDB taxonomy): domain Bacteria; phylum Bacteroidota; class Bacteroidia; order Cytophagales; family Cyclobacteriaceae; genus UBA2336. Next base: position 1,440 of record JANNQJ010000128.1, on the reverse strand, counting down.
CCCGTTGCCTTGCTGTCAAATCCAGCAACCTTTCCCTGAAAAGTAGATTTTGGGAGCTTCTCAGAATCCATATACTTTTCATTAAAGTGTTCCTTCATTAAGGATTTGGCGAATTCAAATTCCTTGATAGGTATCGAGAATGCTATATCGCCGGTGGCAGCATTAAAAATACTGACAGACTTCGTGTTCTCTGCTTTAATATCCTCAATGGTGGCATGAGAGTAAAACATTACAAAACTTTTTTCCAGCGAATACTTCTGACCCCAGGCACTGAAGACCAGGAGCATCATTACGCTTACTAGTGAACCAATTCGTATCATAATTTTAGTTGTCTTTTGCTCCTTGATCCACCCAACAAACCATTAATTGTATTTGATCATTCGTTAACGTACCAATCTTTGGCATCTTCCCATCGGCTCCTGGTGAACGAGTAATCCTGTCCTTAACCTCACTTGCATGAGACTGAAAGTTGCTGAATACTCTCCAGTCAAGCGATGCACCATTTCCTCCGTTGTGGCATCCTCCATCTCCTACAATCGCACATTTTGAATCAATTATAGGTTGAATGTCTACGTCAAAACTTACGGTACCCCCACATTCATCCACTACCACCTCTGGCAGCGTGTGGTCTACGCAGGAGTGCAAGGTGGCGACAAGGAACAAGCTGAGTAATGCTGAGCATACAGCTCCGGTTTTTTTCGTCTTCATGAGGAAAAGTTAACAAAAACAATACCGACAACCAAAAAGGTGTTTAACCAATTAATTGGTCTATTATTTTTTGGCACTTTAGTCTTAATAGACTATACCGGGAATTAGATACGAAGGTTGGCTGGTATTTGGATCTATATAAAATGAAAATCCCCCGAAGTCCTTGACCCCGGGGGATAATCAATTGTCTATAGTTGGCTTTAATCTGAGATAAAGATAATAGCCAGATTGGAAATCACAATTCATCAAATCGCCCATTGGGAAATAATCCGGTTGAGTGGGCATTACTCTGGTTAGAAGGAAAAAAATGTGGGGATATAGATAGAAAATCCCCCGAAGTACTCGACTAAGGGGGATTTTCATGTCTATAGTTGGCTTTAATCTGGTTCAAAGATATAACAAATAGTTGTCAAAACAACCGTTTGCAGTATTAAAATTGACAAAAGCATCATTTCTTGCTTACTTTCTTTGCAGACTATCCGTTTTTGAAGAATCTGACTGCAGGTAGGACCTCTTAAGTCGTTCCTTTAATTGTGATTTAGAACCGGGGAAAGTAGTACGTCGGCTGATATCGTAACTGGCATAAGTCAGCGCGGTCATAAAAATGACAAATATGGGTATGAACAACTTCCTGGATCTGGACATTTCTTAAATGAACTCTAATACCTTATCGGCCAGCTTTACATTATCAGAAAGCAGCTCATAGAATTGGTCCTTGTTGAACTTCAAAAT
>JANNQJ010000127.1:0-18401 GCA_031400675.1 Cyclobacteriaceae bacterium | reverse complement strand
CTCCAATTGGCGGCAAAGGAATGCTTATCAATGAATTGTTTTGTAAATCTAAACCTTGAAGTTTACCAGAATTAAAATACAAGATTGAAGCTTCACTATTTGTTTCAAGTCCTGATGCATTCTGTACCTTAAGAATATCTTCTTTTATAACTCCGCCCCCAGGTAAGGGTAAAGCTCGATACAAGGAATCATCAGCCGACTGAGCTCCACCTGCAACATTTATGGCGCTATAATAAAACTCAATGTCCGAAGGTTCAATCACCGTAAAATCCAACTCATTCGATTCAAAATCACCCTCACCAGTTTCTACTATCACTTTTACTTTTACGTCTTTCGACCCTAATCCATCAATCGGGAAATCGGAGGGTACGTTTAGTGTAACTCTTGAATTTGTAACCGTAATATCTGCGGCTTCAATTTTAATATTTTCAAACATCACATACGTTGTACCTGATACAAACCCATTGCCATTAATTTTAACCTGTGTACCGGGGGTTCCCTGGTTCGGGTCAAGATTAGTCAGGATGGGCTGCCGCGGATCAAACACTGTAAAAGGGAAAGGCGGTGATATCACACTATCAGCCGCGGTAAGTCGTGTACCTACCCGTACAGTTGTATTGCCTACTGGCAGTCCTTCTGGCAAGGGGAAAATTATTTGAGTAGAGCTGCCTCCAAAGATGGAATCAATTTCTACATCGCCAATATAGATCAACAACTTGGTTAAATTAGTTGTGAAGTTTTTACCTGAAATAAGAATTTGTTCGCCCGGCAAGGCACCTTCCGGGTTTACGCTACCGATGGAAGGTGAAAATAAAAAGGGGAGGTTGCTGAGTGTGCTGTACGGACCGGTGGCCACTTTTACACTTCCGGCCTTGGCATCGTCTGGCACAATTACTTCCAGCCGCGTACCGTCTGCATCTGCGCTCAGCACTTCGGCCGTTTTCTTCGAAGCATTAAACTGTACTACATTTTTAACAAACTTGGGATCGAACCCCTTGCCAATAATTACAATGGTATCACCAGCTAAACCTGCCAGCGGTTCAAATTTTTCAATGCTCATGTTATCGGGTGGTATGCCTTCCTCTTCTTTTTCACAAGCCCCCATCCCGATAACTAGCATCAGAAGTAAGAACCAATTGCATACGCTTCTATTTAACTTGAACTTCATTACTCTTGTATTAAGTCAAAATATTGAGCAAAAGGGAATTGATAAATGATTTTAGGAGTTGAGCCGGGATTATTTAACAGCTTGCGGAAAACCCCGTTTGCTTCGTTATTCTTATCGGACCAGTATAGATAATTGTTTACATGATCCACCTCAAGGTCTTGAATTAAATTGTTAGCCTCGGCTTGCGTTTCAATCTTCTCATATTCCTGAAACATGGTTAGGGGTTCAGTGCCGTCTACCGATCCCTTTACTATCCTGTAGCCAGTGATATCATACACCGAAAGGAAGATATCATCTTCATGGATAGCCATTGCTTGTGGGGTTAATAATCCATCCGCTTCATCATAGATGGACGCAACATTAATAAGTGAACTCCCATTGGCTGCGAGCTCTCCTTTTACAATTTTTTTGAGCGCATTATCTACCCAATAGAAAGTATTTCCTACTTTCTTTAAGTTAGTGATGACAGACTGTGTATTGGGGTCGCCATATAGTTTAATGTTAGTTACACTAGCAAGTTGATTGTTTACTTCAATCCGCCTGATTACTTTGCCTGCTAAATACAGGTAGTTTTTAGTACCTGCTTTTGCAAAGACAACGTCAGAAAATAATTGTGGAAAATTCAAATTGTAATTATCCGCTTTTTTGGCGTTGACATTTCCCTGAAAGAGTGTGCAAGCTGTCCCCCCATTGTTGCGCAACCAATACACATTTTCATTCTCGGAATTGTAAGCAATTCCGCCCGGGGAATCCGTGTCTTCCGTTTTTTCCAGTTCCACAAGATTCGTTACACCGTCCACTTGTTCGCCATATCCTACATCCCCATAAACGGCCTGTGATCCGCCAGTGTCATTACCATCGAACGTTACTACAAGAGGGATCACATTCTTCTCAACCGGAAGAATTCCAAAATTAATCGGTGTAGACCACAGCGTATCACTCTCCAACTTCTTGCCCACCCGCAAGTCGACCGGTCCGGCAAAAATATTGGGAATATTAATGAAAACTGAACTAAGCCCTTCACTGCCAGATATTTCGTAAGGATGTCCAATATAAGAGCCAAAAGCCACCACCACGCGCTCAACCTCCAAGAAACCATCCCGCACCTCCATATTTAAGGTAATACCCGGTGGGCCGAACGTTGGAACAAATGATTGAATTTTAGGGCGTAGTTCCGTGGTGAGTAGGTTATAATTCATTGGGCTGATCACGGTATCTACTCCAAAACCTACCCGCACCGGACCGTTCACGGCATCAGTGGGAATAATTACTTTAATACTGTCAGGCGATGAATCCACCACGAGGGCAGGATTGTGAGCATATTTAGTGACGCGGTAAATAACACTATCCGTTACTTCACCTTGTTCATTTACCCATAGCTCTTTCGAAGAAACCAGGGGAAAGAAGATCTGATTTTGATAGGTAAGCGGGTTAAAAGCACTGCCATAAATGGTCAAGGTGTCTTCGCGTAACACGCCTGCGGGCGGGCTAAAACCGGTAATGGCCAAATCAGGATTCCCCACTTTAATATTTTTCATCAATTGAAACTCATCGTCACAACTGAATAAAATTGTCAGGGCAGTTATAAAATACAGCGCTACAACCAGATTTCTTTTCATGTTATTATTCTTTAGCCTTCCCTTGCATGGTGAATGATAGACCAAGGGTATAATAGGCACCCGGTTTAAATTCACGCTCCGCAAAATCTCCCCTGTAGTCGGTACCTCTCACATTCAATGCGTTGTTTATCCCCGGATTATAATTATAGTCTTCATCCTGATCTCTGTAAAAGCGTTGCGTTAAGTTTAACACATCCTGAACTCCCACTTTGAGCCTTAAATAGTCCGTGATTCTTTGTTTAAACACCAGGTCGATTTGGTGACGTCTTCCTTCCACCAGGTTACCAATATCAATGTTGTCGGAATAATCACGGATCCGGTCCCAGGTGAGGTTATAAATGATGGAGACCAGTGAACCTGTTTGATCGTTTTCATAGTACAATGCTGCATTAATAAGGTAAGGAGAACTTCCCTGAAGACGGAACACGTCTGGTGGAATAGAATCAGCCAGAGGTTTCAGTGTGGATTCACTCCAGATATAGGATGCATTCAGATTTAACGACATGTCTTTCAAAACAGGAATCTTTAGAAAATCAAACTTTTTCCTGACTTCCATTTCAAAACCCAGTAGCTCCGCAAAATCACCATTTAAATAAGTGATCGTCACCACACTTCCCACCTCTTGGCTAGAGGCGATTCGTTGTATGGGGTTGTCCAGATGCTTATAAAATGCACCCACCGAAATAAACTCACCTGATTTCGGATAATACTCGAAGCGAAGGTCTGCATTCTTAATTAACGTGTTCTCCAGGGCCGGATTTCCTTGAAGCGATTCGTTCGTTCGGAAGTCGTACACCCGGTCTACTGACCCACCCGGATTCACACTGCTCGCCCCTGCCTGTTCCCTGAACTGGGGGCGATCCACGGTATGTCCATACACCCCGCGTACAATAAACTTACCGTCATTAAAACTATATTTCAGCATCCCCGAAGGAAGAAAATAAGTTTTTGTCCTGTCAGGAACGTAAATTACTTCTCCGCCCAGCAATGCCGAATCAAGTGTAGGCTGATTGTATTGATCATAAAGAGTCCGGCTAAAGCGTGCCACACGAGCCCCGCCATAAAATGTTAAACGCTCTTCCAAAATTGGATAATTGACAGAAACGTACCCTTCTGTTGATTCATCGTCAAAGAAATAAGCTCCGGCTTGTTTTCGGGGGTTATCGATGAACCACTCGTCTGTTCGGAAATTTTCAGGACTGTATACTGAATCAATGACTTCCCATGGCTTGTAAATAGGTTCGGTAAAATAAATACTACTTGCTCCGCCCTTTACATTAAAAGGAGTGTAACGATATGAAAAAAAACTGCGTTCACGCCTGTCGTATAGAGCCCCTGCCTTTACATAAATACCGGAGGTAATATCGCGTTTATAGTCAAGCCGACCAGTCAGGCAGCGTTCCTCAGTTTCAAACACACTAAATGTTTGCCAGCTTCTATTTCCTTCGTTATCCGTACCGGCAAGAATTTGAGCATTATCCCCCAATCCATAAAAAAGAAACTGCTGAAGATTGGGAATCTCATTTTTTGTAACAGAATACCCTACGGTCCAGTCGAAACTATTTTTCTCACGAAAAACGTGAGATCCACCCAACTGACCAAGTAAAATCTGGCGTTGCTCATAGCTGTACGTGTAATACTTGAGATTAGGTTCGTCACTGGTTTGAGTACCCGATCCGCCAATTTCTTCGTAACCCTTGCGAATAATGAGACGATCTGTACCAAAGCGATTATAGAAAAAAGTTCCGCTGATACTGCTTGTCTCAGAAAACTGCACACCCAGGCTCTGCACCGCGCTCACGCGCACCTGCTCTTCAAATATAGAGTCCACTGCACCGAGTGTTGGGTATTCGCGGTAATACGTTACACCTTTTTTATTAGTAGCAGAATCAATGTATAGAGTGTTATCAAAGCCAGTTCCTTCAGCAGAATCATAATCAGCCGCATTTCTAAGTTGTTTGATTTCCTGGTAAAGCCTTTCGTGTGTGTACGAAGCTGCTGTTAAGCTATTTACTGTGATTCTTCCAATCTTCCATGAATCATAGTAGCTCCCGCTCATTCGTTTGTCTACATCCTGGTTTATAACTTTGGGCGTAAACGGTTTAAGACCGGAGCGGGCGATGGAAATGTTTTCGGTCGGGTATTGCTCAAACTCTGGGTAATTAAAGTATGGCTGGCGCAGGATGAGTGGAAGCCTGCGGTCTTTGGCGCCATTGCCAAACCAATCCTTGTTGCTGGCATCGTACGTCAAAAACTGATCATTGAAACTGGATCCTCCTGTGCGGTATCCGGCCGAAAAATCAAAGTTGAACTGTTGAGCCTGGGTGAAGTTGCGGGTAAAAATTTTCACCACGCCACCACCCCACATGGCAGGTAAATGTGGACCGGGAGATTTCTCTACTTCAATACGATCGATGACGCCTGTAGGAAGTGCATCGTAAGAAAATGCCCGCGTATTTTCTTCTGAACTGGGGCCGATAATGCCATTGATCATGGTCAGATTGTAACGAGTGTCCATTCCCCTCACCACAACAAAACGGTCCACGAGAGAAACACCTGCAATCCGTTGTACAATTTGGGAAGCATCCCGGTCGTTTGATTTTGAAATCTGTTCGTTGGAGATACCTGCTAATACCCCTTCGCTGAATTTCATAGCGCTAACGAGTTGCAAGTCTGTAGAGTTGAGTAATGGTGAATAGCGTATATCGGCCTTTCCCCGCACTACTACCTCTTGCAATTCACCGGAAGCGTCCTCAAGCCTGACGGTAACGTTAGGGATAATACCTTGCTGCACGCTCACGGTGATTTCCGTGGTAGAGTATCCAATATAAGAGATAACGAGAATCTTACGGCCAAACGGAATGTTGGAGAGTTTAAACTTGCCGTTTACATCCGTAACGGTACCAATAAAAGTGGAGGTTGAATCACTTGGCTTAAGAACCACATTGGCTCCCACCAACTCTTCACCACTTACATCTATTATTTTTCCGGTAATTTCTCCTAGCTCTTTAGTCTGTGCCCATCCGGACAGAGGAGGTATAAGAAAGCTGAAAACTGTGAGGCAAATACAAATAGTTATTGATTGGGTAATAATTCTCCTCATTAAAATTAAGGTTGAATGTATATAGGTTTTTAAACAGCCGCTAAAAGTAGGTAAGATTTAAAGCCAGAAATTAAAATCACTATTATGTTAATGTAAAGGATTTTCAAAGACATGTTAAGTTTTTTGTTAACACGTCTTTGCACACATATCATGCAGAAATTTCGTTTAAAACAATATCCTTGCGGGAAATAATGGAACAATACTTACTATGAAGAATTTAAAAGAACGTTATCCATTCTTTGTTGGTAGCGTTGTGGTTGTATCCGCCTGCTTCATGTTTTCGTTTCGATGTGGCAACGCTGGAAATCATCCCGCCACTCCCCATGATTCAACAACAACAACTAAAACGTTAGCTATTCCAGTGGAGGGAAATAAGCTTGTCACCGGTACTGGAAAAATTTATTATGTAAGTCCGAAAGGAAATGATACCAACACGGGTACTTCTCTTATTAATCCGCTTAGGACAATTCAAGTTGCCGTTCAAAAAATGAGCCCAGGTGACACCTGCTATTTACGTGAAGGAATTTACCGGGAGTCCGTTTTCATTAATAAGAATAGCCTAACAATCAAAAATTTTGAGAAGGAAACTGCAGTCGTATCGGGGTTGGATCCGGTAACAAATTGGACGCCCTTTCGGGGCAATATTTTCAAAGCAACTTTCACTCCGCATGAAAAAGACAATAACCTCTTAACGCCCGCACACCTGAGCGACAAAGGAAATTACTTTCTTCAGGTTTTCGCGGATAATAAGCTCATGCCTCAGGCTCAATATCCCTCTCAGACAGGAGACCTGTTAAACTGGGAACATCATGGTGGTGATGTAAAAATTTTCTTACAAGGACAATTTCAATTTCACGATAACCAGAAAAAAGAATGGGAAGAAGATCATTGGAAAGGTGCAGTTTTCCATGCCATCGTGGAGCGTAAGTTCAATGCTGTTCAGGGTGTTGTAGGCAAACACAAGGGTTCCGTTATCCAATGCGGACAGTATACAACAGGGTGGAAGAAAAGTACACCTCAACAACTTGTTAAGAATCTTTTCACTGAGGAAGAAGGCAACATTACAGGGATTGGAAAAGGCTTTCTTACCAACCACCTCAACGCCCTGGATGCAGATGGGGAATGGTTTTGGGACAAACGAACCAACGTTCTTTACTTTCAACCTCCTGCAAAAACTTCAATCAGTCAATTGCATGTGGAGGCAAAAAGCAGAAAGTTTGCCTTCATCATCAGCGGAGCCAATCAGGTTCACCTGCAAGGGCTGCATATTCACGCTGCCGGTATAGATATTCGCGAGTCAAATAACACCATGATTACAGGTTGCCGAATAACGTACCCGATACCTTTCTATATACATCAGGACGAATACAATGGTAAAGCCATGATTAACATAACCGGGAATGGGAATACAATTAAAGACAGCTACATAGCACACGCTTGGGGATCTGGGATCATTATTCACAGCGGAATTAAAAATTCCATTGAAAATAATTTGATAGAGGATGTCAACTGGATGGGTACTTACAATGCCTGTATTCGGGCTGGTGGGGATCAAACGCAAATCCTGCAAAACACAATGCGCAATTCCGGGCGTTTCCTGATTGAAGGTGTAGGTTTGAAGAGGAGTCTCATTACACATAACCACATGTACAACGGCATGCTGATCGGTCAGGATGGCGGGGGATTTTATACGTATGTGACCGATGGTGACCAGACCGAAATAGCATTTAACTGGGTTCATGATATTGTTGGTGTTCCCTGGGAAAGATCAACAGCCACCGATGATCACAACTTGTCGGTGGGTATTTACCTCGATGGCGGCTGCCAGAATTACCAAGTTCACCACAACGTAATCTGGAATGTTAAGTATGGAGTCATGTTAAATGCCAATCCGGATAAAATTGCGAAGGGAAATAGAATCGATTACAACACCATTGTTTCAACAGATGTAGCCGTTCTCTCGAAGAATATACCGTTGGTTTACATTAACAATTCAGCCAGCTACAATCTCGGCAATAAAAAAGTGGCAGCGCTTGTAGAAAAGGAAGGCAACGTGGTGGACGATAGCGGAGATTTAGAAAAAAAGTTTCCGAAGCGTGATGTAAGAAGAATGAAAAAATCGATACAACCTGACGCATATACTCCTAATCCTGGCGCAGGAGCCTACGAACAAAGCGTGCCTCGGTGGAAAGCGGGGGCAGATACAACAAGGATACCGGTTCCCGAAAAGCATTGACTTAATGGACCTCTTGGTTCACGGGTAACTTTGAAGAATCCGACTTGCGTGGAGTGAAACTCTTGACCGCTGCTGAACTATTGGCAAGCTGATCATAAAACTCATTAATCAATTTAATCCGTTTTGACCATGTAAATTCTTTTACCACTTGAAAAGCGCTCGCCCCCAGTTCACTGCACTTTTCAGGATGATGGAACAGGTACTCAACGGCATGGCGTATGTCGTTCAATGTTTGTTCCGGCTCTGAAACTTCTATTTTCCAGGCTGCATCGTCCGGCACGAAAGTCCTGACTCCGTGTAAGTTGAAAATGATCAGGGGCAATGCATACGACATGGATTCAAAAATCTGAGAGGCAAATGATTCCCGCAGACTACAGTAAATAAAGACGTCATGCGTGGCATAGGCTTCATGTACCCTGGAGAGTGGCTGAAGCCCTTCCCACGTAACCCGGTCTACTAAATCCAGCTCTTCAAGCCAGCGGGGAAGTTCATCTCTCTGAACTCCATCTCCGATAATGGTAAGGGTAAAAGGTATTTTTTTATCCACTTGTGCAAGTGCTTCAAGCACCACTCGCAAACCTTTTCGTGCAATTAGCCGACCTACCCATAGCAGTCGAAATGATCCATTATTATTCCGGGGCTGAATGAATGATGGGCCAAAGGCATCTGGTAAAAGTGTGCAAGGAGCGTATAGTATTTTTTTAGCACCATTTTGTTGTGCCATTTCGAAGGTTTCCTGATTGACTACCAGGGTTATTCCTGCTTTTTTTAATACCCTCGAAGGTGTACCGATCACGCGAAGAGAGAGCTTACTCATTATGTCCCGTTGTCTCTCCAATGACCACCACTTGTAAAAATACTTTCTGAAATTTTGAGGGGCTTGCTGCCCTCCCCCTACCGGCCCGAAAAGCATAGGCTTATCCATTCGCCATAAAAATGAACCCAATTGCAAACTCGAATAGGTAGCATGGTGAACTACATCAAAGTGAATCTCTTTCTCTAATCGTTGCGCTATCTTTTCGGCTTGCTTCTGGAAATACCAATAATGAAAGTATACTCCATAATCAGTAAACCGCTCTTTGATTACCTGTATCCACGCAGGGATATCCACATACACCATATGAAGTGTTGGAATAGGATGTGACTTCAGATATCGATCGATGGATTCTTTTCCCTCGGTAGTGGTCAGACTCCACACTGAAATCCCATTCACGGCATTATAAGCATAACCCCACCCGTTACTAAACTCTCCGCCTCGAGACGGATCACATGCATATGCTGATACAAGTACTTTCATAACACACTTTTTACTCCTTCACGACCCTATTGAATGCGTTTTCCATAGACTGAATAAAAGTTGATAACTGGTATTTCTCCAGGTATTTGTCTCGACCTTTTCTCCCCATGGCACCACGTAGTTCGGCATTCAGTACAAGTCTTACTATCGCCTGAGCTAATGCGTTGCTATCTTTTATATGCAGGAGCAGCCCAGTCTTTTCATCGTCCACAATATCGGGTATGCCACGCCAGTGCGTGGCAATTACAGGCAGGCTGAACATCATCGCTTCCACTACCACGTTGCCGAAAGACTCTGCTTCAAAAAAGGATGGAAAACAAAATATATCAGCATCCGCAAAATACTTCCACTTGGCTTCACCAATTTGTACGCCCGTAAAATTGACAAGGCTTTCAATACCGTTTTGTTTACAAAGCTCATGCATCTCCTCTTCAAATTGTGACGAAGAAAATTCACCCACTAACGTAGCTTTGACTGGCAAACCCTCTTTAACAAGAATAGCCAGCGATTCAAGTAATACGCGTACTCCTTTCGATTCCTGCAATACACCCACAAACAAAAGCATGATCTCGGTTTTCGAAGCTTTGTCACGTGCAACGTAATGACTGGCAACATCTTCGAGTCCGTTTGCTACGATTACGCTTTGCTTACTGACAAAGAAGAGCTTGTCAGGATTTCGATCTGATAAATAAATTCCCAGATCCGCTTTCTTATAGACTTGACGCGCCAGAAACCTGAGAAGTGAGGGAAGGCTTTCAACAACTTCAGAAACTCCGGCCGCATGAAAATGGAAAATAATTTTTTTGAAAAAAGGACGCAGAAAAAAAAGAATAAAGATATCACGGATCACGGGAGCATTCCCCGATCCCCCCGGAACATAATAGAGCGTATCAATCGTATGACGAAAGCGCTTGACAAGTGACGCACACACCACGCGGATCATGTGGGCAATTTTCCGGGTATCCACTTTACCAACCGAGGCCATCGAATCAGAAAATGTCATGCGAACATGGTACAACTTAACGCCTGCATAGTTTCCGCTCAACATGGCTTGAACCATCAGGGCCTGTCCCCCATAAGGCGGTGGAGAAATTGCTACTACTAGAATCTTATTATCCTTCATATTCGTGAGGTCCTAAGGTAGAGGTTGAATCCAAGTTGGGCTAACTGCAAAAAAAGGATAACATAAACACAATATTGTCTTTTCATATTTTGAACCTTGTCACGATTACTTGCAGCGAATTTTAGAAAAATGTCTCACAACTGGCCACTCATTCTTTGCACCGCTGTTATCCGTTCGTCAGTACAAGGCGAAAGTCATGGCGGTATGTACCTTGTAGATCTCAATAAGGAATCATTCAAACAAGTAGTCGACTGGAATGACCAATCCATTGACTGGCAGGGGCGCGGTGCCGACCGTGGTTTACGAGGGCTTGCGTTTTATAAGGATATGATCATTGCAGCAGCCTCTGATGAATTTTTTTTTTACGATCAATCGTTCCACATTGTCAAGTCATTTCGCTCCCCTTTTCTGAAGCATTGCCATGAAATCTTTATAGACAATGATACACTTTACTTATCATCCACCGGTTTCGACAGCATACTGATCTTCAACCTGATAACAGAAAAGTTTGAAAAGGGGTTTTGCTACAGAAATCACTCTCGGAAGCGGATGACTCATACGCCTATTCAAAATATCCTTTCAAAACTATTACCTGAAAAAATTAATTTCTCAGGGTATGATCCGAATGATTCAAAAGGGCCTGAGCCGTTGGACAGCACCCATATCAACAATGTGTTTGTCGATCGGGGAAATATTTATTTTTCCGGAACGGGCATGGATAGGCTCATGAAAATAGATCAGCATGGGAAAGCTCATTCGGTTAGCATTGTACCAACAGGTACCCATAACGTTCAGTATTACAAGGACAATCTGCTGATGAACAATACCAAAAAAGACAGCGTGATCATGATGTCTGCGACAGGAAGGATTATTTCTGAGTTTGAGATTAAACGCTATCCTCCTGATGCACTTACGCATACGAACTTGCCAAGCGACCATGCACGCCAGGCTTTTGGCAGAGGATTGTGCACATTTGAAAATTATATTGTTGCGGGGTCATCACCGGCAACGATTTCGATCTACGAGGACGGCAATCCGAAGGCTCTTCGTTCGGTTAATCTGACGATGGATATTCGAAATGCCATTCACGGGTTAGAGGTTTATCCATACCCGAGCGGTAAAAAAATGTTTGATTAAACACAAGGCCTCGCTATCAGTTTGAGCCTGGCGAAAACTGACTATTCCATGTTCGAAACAAGCTTTACCAAAATCAGTTCAACATCCATTCCTGTGTGTTAACATCCGTTAGTCACGCTTCTGTTAATAATTTGTTCACACGTAACGCGTCTCATTCGTGAAATTATGCCATAATTTCGCGCCTTTGGTTTTACGTGAAATGGTTTGTTGTGATTACACAGCTTCTGCAAAAAAAGGCGGGTTTATATAAGTTGATTCAGTCCGCAGGATTCAAGAAATACTTTGCTAATACGTCCTGGCTTCTGATCGACAATACGGCCACGCTTGCCATAGGCCTCTTCGTCAGTATTTTCATTGCGCGCCATCTTGGGCCTGCTGATTTCGGATTATTCAATTTTGCAAAAAGTGTGGCTAAGTTCTTCACCATTTTCTGTGCCTTAGGGTTAGAACGGATTGTGATCAGGAACCTGGTTCTCGACAAAGAAAATCACGCAAACATCCTCGGTACCACGCTCGGTTTAAAAATGGGTATGTCTGTTCTCTCTACTTTTTTATTTGCTATAGTAGGGTACTTTGTGCTGGATGAATCTGCGTATTGGCTTACTTTCTTTCTCATACTAGTCCCCATCTTTGAGGCCTTTGCAGTGATCCGGTTTTATTTTGCAAGCCGTGTAGAGGCACGTTTCATTTCGCGCATTGTTCTCGTTAAAATTATCATTAGCTCAGTCATTAAACTGGTGCTTGTCTATTTTCAGATGCCGGTAATCTATTTCGCGATCGAGGCTTTGGTGGAAGCTGTGTTGGCCATGCTGGGTTATTTATGGGTATATAACAAGCGAGGGAAAATCAAAATTTTCCAATGGAAGTTTCATCAAACCTATGGAAAAAAACTCTTGCGCGATTCATGGCCTCTTCTTGTTTCCAGCTTTGTCATTTACATCTATACAGAAACCGATATTATTATGCTTCGATACATGTTGGGTAACGAAGCAGTAGGGCATTATTCCATTGCGGTACGCATGACAACAATCTGGTATTTGGCAGGCACTGTAATTTGCAACTCTCTTTTCCCGGCAATCCTGAACGCCAAAACAAACGATGAGGTCGTTTACAAAAAACGACTTACCGATCTGCTGCGTTTGCTCATCATCATTGCTGTGGTTATTGCATTATTTATAACCGTTTCAGGAAAGTGGATCATCGCGTTACTTTTTGGGCAGCAATTTCTTCCTGCTGTTGCCCCCTTAATGATACTTACCTGGTCGCTTGTATTTGTGTATTTAGGAGTAGCAGGAACGCAATGGTTTATAGCCGAAAATCTTCAGCGGTATATGATGATCCGTTCTGTGTCAGGTGCCATCGTGAATGTGATTTTAAATCTACTCCTGATTCCAATCTTAGGTATTATAGGTTCAGCCATTGCAACACTTATAGCACAAATGATGGCTTCTTTTGTTGGTAATTATTTTACACCGCAAACCAGGCCTCTATTTGTTATGCAGGCGCGTGCATTACTCTTTCTAAAAGCATAAACTGATGAAACCACTGGAAACCCCCGTACTCTTTTGTGTGTTCAACAGACCAACAACAACCAAACTTGTATTTGAAGCCATCCGATCTGTCAAGCCGAAATATCTTTTCATTGAAGCAGATGGCCCTCGTAAAGACCGTGAATCAGATCATAAAAACTGCGCGGAAGTGCGCAACCTCATAAGCAACATTGATTGGGATTGTGAGGTAAAAACTTTATTTCGCGAAGAAAATTTGGGCTGTCAACGGGCCGTAACGGGTGGAATCAACTGGTTTTTCGAGCATGTTTCAGAAGGAATTATTCTGGAAGATGATTGCTTACCCACGACCAACTTCTTCTATTATTGTCAGGAGGTTTTGCAACGCTATCGTGATGATACACGTGTGGTTCATGTCAATGGCAATAACTACAATTCTCCTTATGTGCATGAGAGCCCCTACTCCTATCATTTTACATACATCCCTCAGGTATGGGGCTGGGCAACGTGGCGCAGAGCTTGGTCAAAATTTGAAGAGACCATGGCCATGCTGCCTCAATTTGATCATCCTTTATTTTTTAAACACGCTGGACTAACAGCAACGGACTACAAGAAAATCCGCACACGCTGGTACAAGGTATACAATGGAACAATGCTGGATAATGTATGGGATTATCAGTGGCATTTTATCAATTTGTTGGAGGGCTCACTAGTAGTTTCCCCTGTAAAGAATCAGGTATCGAATCTCGGTTTCAGCGGAGAAGCGACACACTCCCCGCTCGTTAACCCGTTGAAAGCTCAACTTCCCGTTTTTGAAATGGAGGTGCCGCTTCACCACCCACCTTGCCTTTTTATTGATGAGAAACTCAACCAGTATTATAAGGAAATGATGATCAACGAATCGTTGTTTACGAAAGTAAGGCGAAAGCTGTTAAAAAAAGGTATTAGGATTCCGGTTGGAAATTCCAATTCATGAAAAACATGTTCGTGCAAAACTAATGAATCCCATTTTTTTGATATCTCTTCCCCGGGCAGGCTCAACGTTGTTGCAACGTATGCTGATGAGCCATCCGAAAATCACCAGTAAATCGGAGCCCTGGATCATGCTGCCGTTTGTGTATCTGCTCAATCCGGAAGGCATGGTAACAGAATACAATCACCAATGGGCAAATACAGGCGTTCAGGATTACATTCAAAGCCTGCCAAACGGACGCCAGGATTACGAAAAACTATTGCGGGAGTTTGTTACGAATCTTTACCGCCTCAATTGTATCAACAACGAAACATATTTCCTCGACAAGACCCCGCGGTACTACCTGATCATTCGTGAGCTTTCCGAAATCTTTCCCGAAGCCAAATTTATTTTTCTTACACGTAATCCTATCCAGATCATATCCTCCATTATCACAACATTTTCGAACAACACCTTGCGTAACCTGCATTTCTACTACATCGATTTCTTGCAAGGCTTTATTAAAATTGATGAAGGTATGAGGCTATTGGGTGAACGAGCGATTCATGTTAAATATGAGGACCTCATTGCCGAACCCACTATCATCCTGAAAAAAATATTCAATTTCCTCAACCTGCCAGAAGATTTTGATAGCATCGAAACATTGGATGACCGGGGACTGCAAGGAAGGCTTGGAGACAAATGGGGAACCTATCAATACAATACGGTTGACGATAAAAGTATCAACAAGTGGAAAGATGTATTGAATGAACGCATTCGGAAAATTTATGTGAACCGTATTATTAACCGCCTGGATGAACGAATACTGGCTACTCACGGATATTCTAAATCCGACTTGCTACAAGAAATGTCAGAATTAAAAACCAGAATAAGTTTTCGCTCGGTACAAGACCTTATTGATATTTTACGCTCCAGGGTGATTCGATTCTTTTATTTTAATCTCTACCGAAAACGTGTAAGAAACTGGACAAAAAATAGCCTGATTGGTTAGATGGAAGTAAGAAAATCACATATTATAAACCTGCTTTTTCTTTGCAGTTTTCCATTCTTCGGACTTGGTAAATATGCTGCACAGGTACTTAATTTTTCCTTCGGTCAGGTTTTTTCCGTGCTTCCCCTTATTCTCATTATTTTATTTTACATCGCAGATTTACTACTAAGCAAGCAATTTAGGCCCAAGCTCAAGCCGACTTACTTGTTAGCCCTCATCTTCAATGTGTGTTGTATTATTTCATTGTATGCAGGCCTTCGAAACGGATACCCTGCACTGAACAACATCAGCACGTTGACGCTTTCGCTAGTCATTACAATCATTATTCATGCACCTTTTATCCTCCAATTCTACAACAACGATAATCCTCAGTTTACCCTCACTGATTTATTATACTGGGGGCTGACGATTGATATCTTCCTGAACATAATCGGGTATGCTGCCGGTTTACGAAATCCCATTCACAGCATTGAAGGAAGATTGAATTTCCCATTCGGGCAAGGTTTTTATTCCATTGCCAATACACTCGCCATCATCAACCTGATTATAATCGGTAAATGGATGCGGGGTATTCGCGGATTAGGAATGAAGATTTTCTCGATTCTGCATTTCCTCCTTAACCTTGTTCTGATAATGGGAGTTAATTCTCGTTTATCGATTTTAATTTTTGTTCTCATTATCATGCTCTGGATGGTACGTGCACTCTACCAACACCGGTTGCTATTTGCCATCTCGTTATTTACAATTCCTCTTCTGCTTAGTTTTTCCGAGCTTATTTATCGGATTCTGAGCACTCCGTTATTTTCTGCTTTGCTACAACGCGTAAGCTACAAGGACATTGTAGCCTTTAATGGTCGTAGAAATTTATGGGAAAGAGGGATTGAGTGGTTCTCTACAGCAGGCGATGGCTTCCTGGTGGGAAATGGCTATCATGGATATTACTACATCGGATTAATTAATGACCTGGAAGAATTCTGGTCAAAATCAGCCATCAATCTTCACATGCACAGCAGCGCGTTGGAGTTTGCTTTGTCGATCGGAATCGTTGGGTTACTTCCGCTGATGGCACTACTTTTTTTAGGGCTTGCGCACATCCGAAGAATGGCCCTGAACAATCACAAAGATGGTGCCCTGCTCGGGGTAATCTTCTACCTTACCTTTATTTTTCAGATCGACAATTTCGTTTACATTACTAATTACGGAGCCTTTATATTCTTCACCATAATCGCTACTGCCCTTGTTCAAAAATCAACTGTCATCAATCATAACCTTGTCCATGCACCAATTTAAGATTTCTATCGCGACACCATCTTTTAATCAGGGGAAGTATATTCAAAAAGCCATTACCAGTGTGCAGGAACAACGCTACAAACCTTTTGAGCATATAATCTTTGACAATTGCTCAACCGATGAAACCCGCGAAATCGCAAGACAGTATTCCCACGTCCAATTTTTCTCTGAACCTGACGAGGGCCAAAGTGATGCGTTGAACAAAGGTTTTCAAACTGCCACGGGTGATATTATTGGTTGGTTGAATGCCGATGATTATTATTTACCGGGTACTTTTGAAAAAGTGAATGAAGCCTTTAATCGATATGATGTGGATGCCATTTACTCCAATGTCAAGTTTGTAAACCAGAATGGCGACTTTATCAGGAACATGAAAACACACAGTCCGGTAAAGTGGATGTCTTTATTTTATACATTCATCCAGTCTACTACATTTTTTTTCCGGAGAGAAATCATTCAGGACAACCACCTGCTGGATAAAAATCTGCACTACTGCATGGATATGGAATTTTTTGCAAGATTGCTCCATGACGATTACAAGTTCAGGCATATCAACGATTACTTTGCCTGCTTCCGTTGGCATGACTTCAATAAATCGTCACCTACGAAAGAAACCCTGAAAAAAAATATCGAAGAGGGTTTTTATATCATCAATAAAACCAAAACTACGGATCTTAAGATGAGTCCTGTCAACATTGTCTTATATAAACTCGCCATCAATCTGCTGGCCAGACCGGTTCGAAGAACGATGGTATTACTTCAACTATGATTACCCCCGTATAACTTTGTACCGAAAAATTCTATTTCCCTGTTGAAGTGTAAATACATACATCGATGGTGCCAAGTTTGTAAGGTCAATTGAATAGTTGAGATCAGGTGTAGAAGGAGTTATGGTCATCTCCAGTTGTGTTTTGCCCAATGGATCCGTTACCAAAAGGGAAACAGGTGAAAGCGAAGGCAGTAGGATTGAAACCGTTGCCAAACTATTGGTTGGATTGGGGTACACTGATAAATGAAAAGGGTTTTCTGATTTATTGTAAGTCTGCAATGCAGTCAGAGCGGCAAACGCATTCAAGCGACCAAAACCATGATACACATCCCATCCAGGTATGTCTTCGGGTGGTCGACCCACCTGATCGGTGGCCGTAGTAAGTAAAAGTCCTTTCAACTCATTTGGAGAAAGATTGGGTCTTGACGAGAGTAGCAAAGACGCCACGCCCGATACTACCGCTGCAGACATAGAAGTACCGGACCAGATGGTATTGACTGAGTTTGAAGATTTATCCAGACCGTATATCCCATTTCCCGGTGCCGAAATGTCTATTGTCGAGCCAAAATTGCTACCAGCAGACCCTCCACTAAACGAAAGACTGAACTTATCATTTGTATCCGTGGATCCCGTTGCCAGTGTTTCTTCATAACCCGCTGGGTAGTATGGAGTGTCAGTCTTATTATTTCCCATACTGCAAACAATCAACACCCCCTTCTTATGTGCATATCGAATAGCATCATGTAACGACCGGAGATTGGTTTCTCCCGAAACTGACATATTGATAATATCGGCTCCCTGATCTACCGCATAATAGATTCCGGCAGTCCAATCACTATAAAATCCAGATTGATTCGCTTGCAATACTTTGCATATCATGAGCTTACAGTGTCGGTTGATCCCTGAGTAGGCAAAATTATTATCGACATTGGCAGCGATTACGCCCGCCAGAGCTGTGCCGTGTCCCCCATCGTCTTCAATAGAGGCACGCTCATTTACAAAATCCCACCCGTTCACATCGTCTACGTATCCATTTTTATCATCATCCTTTCCATTACCGGCAATTTCCCCTCGATTTTTCCAAAGGCGATTGGTGAACTCCTGGTGATTCGGATTAATACCGGTGTCCAAAATCGCCACCGTAATGGAACTGTCGCCTTGTTCAAGTTGCCATGCATTCAGTATAT
>JANNQJ010000126.1:0-24248 GCA_031400675.1 Cyclobacteriaceae bacterium | reverse complement strand
GACGATACCGTCAGGACTTTATGTGAGATCGCGGCACGAGGCCGCGAATGTATCTGCTTATTTCTTATCGTTCACTTCCTCAAACGGAACGTCCGTTACAGGATTTCCATCAGAAGAATTGGAGCCATTTGACGCACCCGTATCTTCTGCACCAGCGTTAGCATTGGCGCCTCCTGTTGCCTGGTACATCTCTTGAGATGCAGCCTGCCATGCAGCGTTCAATCCGGCCATCGCAGTATCAATCGCTGTTGGATCCTGGCTTTTGTGAGCTTCCTTCAGTTTCTCCAATGCACTGTTGATCGCATCTTTGTTGCCATCTGAAAGTTTTTCGCCATACTCTTTCATTTGCTTCTCCGTTTGGAAAATCTGTGAATCAGCCTGATTGATCTTCTCTACTTTCTCTTTTTCTTTTTTATCACTCTCCGCATTGGCTTGTGCTTCCTGCTTCATTTTTTGAATCTCCGCATCGGTCAATCCGCTGCTTGCTTCAATGCGAATCTTCTGTTCTTTGCCCGTGCCCTTATCTTTTGCGGCAACATGCAGGATACCGTTCGCGTCAATATCGAAGATCACTTCAATTTGTGGTACACCGCGTGGTGCCGGTGGTATTCCATCCAAATGGAAACGACCAATGGTACGGTTATCCTTTGCCATTGGGCGTTCACCCTGAAGCACATGTATTTCTACAGAAGGTTGACTGTCGGATGCTGTAGAGAATGTTTCTGATTTTTTTGAAGGAATCGTTGTGTTCGATTCGATCAGCTTCGTCATCACACCGCCCATGGTTTCAATACCAAGCGAAAGCGGAGTAACATCCAACAATAACACATCTTTCACTTCACCGGTTAGCACACCACCTTGTATGGCAGCTCCTACTGCTACTACCTCATCAGGATTTACGCCTTTCGAAGGTTTCTTACCAAAGAATTTTTCTACTTCTTCCTGAATGCGCGGGATGCGGGTTGAACCACCCACCAAGATTACTTCATCGATTTGTTCAACAGAAATTCCGGAGTCTGCCACGGCTTTACGACAGGGCTCTAACGTTCTGCGAATCAGGTCATCACAAAGTTGTTCGAACTTCGCGCGTGAAATTTTCTTCACTAAGTGTTCCGGTACACCATCCACAGATGTGATGTATGGTAAATTAATTTCTGTTTCCTGTGAACTGGATAATTCAATCTTAGCTTTTTCTGATGCTTCTTTTAAGCGTTGCAGCGCCATGGGATCTTTACGCAGGTCAATGTTCTTATCTGTCTTAAATTCATCGGCCAGCCAGTTCATAATGCGCATATCGAAATCATCACCCCCACGTGAACATCCCCGTTGGATGATTTTACTTCAAACACCCCATCGCCCAACTCCAGTATGGATACATCGAACGTACCACCACCGAGATCGTACACGGCAATTTTCATGTCCTTGTTTTTCTTATCAAGACCGTACGCTAATGCAGCGGCTGTTGGTTCGTTAATGATTCGCTTCACATCCAATCCTGCAATTTGACCTGCTTCTTTTGTCGCCTGGCGCTCTGCATCATTGAAATAAGCGGGTACTGTAATTATTGCTTCGGTTATGGTTGTACCTAAATAATCTTCCGCAGTGCTCTTCATTTTTTGAAGGATGATGGCAGAAATTTCCTGCGGTGTATAAAGTCGGTCGCCTATGCGAACACGCACGGTATCATTGTTACCACTTTCTACCTGGTATGAAACCATTTTTTTCTCTCCATCTACTTCATTGAATTTTTTACCCATGAAGCGTTTAATTGACGATACGGTGTTCTTCGGATTCGTGATGGCCTGACGTTTAGCCGGGTCACCTACTTTGCGTTCACCTTTTCCGTTATCAAGAAAAGCTACAATACTGGGTGTAGTTCTGCGGCCTTCGCTGTTCGCAATAACCACAGGTTCGCTCCCCTCCATTACTGCTACGCAAGAGTTGGTCGTTCCTAAGTCTATACCTATTATTTTTCCCATGACATGTTATTTATTAATATCTGTTGATTTTAACTCTTTTTTATGTACGGTAATGTGATTACAATGCCCATGCCAGCAGGGATTTGAGGAAAAAAGGTGACACAATGGCATAATCTGATAGGTTTTATTGCTATAGCTGACGGTAGAATTAATTAGTTTTGCCACCTTCTTTTCAGTATGACTTTAGAGCAAGAAATAGCAAAACGAAGAACCTTCGGCATCATCAGCCACCCCGATGCTGGAAAAACTACTCTTACAGAAAAACTTCTTCTTTATGGAGGGGCAATCCAAAAAGCTGGCGCTGTGAAATCCAGTAAAATTAAAGATCACGCTCGCAGCGACTGGATGGAAATTGAAAAACAACGAGGAATTTCTGTAGCGACCTCCGTAATGGGATTTAACTATAAGGACATCAAAATTAACCTCTTGGATACTCCCGGTCACCAGGATTTTGCCGAAGACACCTACCGTACACTCACTGCCGTTGATAGCGTAATCCTCGTTATCGATTGTGTAAAAGGTGTAGAGATTCAGACAGAAAAATTAATGGAAGTTTGCCGCATGCGCAATACCCCTGTGTTGTGTTTCATTAATAAACTTGATAGGGAAGGCCGCGATCCGTTTGAATTGTTGGATGAAATAGAAGAGAAACTTGCTATTAAGGTCAGACCATTAAGTTGGCCTATCAGTATGGGCAAGACTTTTAAGGGAGTTTATAGTTTATACGAGAAGAAACTAAACCTGTTTACACCCAGTAAAGTGACTGTTCAAGAGACTGTAGAGGTATCTGATATTCAAAGCGAAGAGCTAGATCAATTAGTAGGTGAAAATTATGCGAAGCAACTTCGTGCAGATGTAGAATTAATCGAAGGTGTGTATCCTGAATTTGATGTGCAGGATTACCTTGACGGAAAGGTTGCTCCGGTATTTTTTGGAAGTGCCGTGAATAACTTTGGAGTAAAAGAATTACTCGATACTTTTATTCGCATTGCTCCGCCACCCATTCCACGAGAAACTACCATTCGTGAAGTAAAGCCTGAAGAAAATAAGTTCACCGGTTTCATTTTTAAAATCCATGCGAATATGGATCCTAAACATCGCAACAGGATTGCCTTTCTTCGTGTTTGTTCAGGGAAATTTGAACGGGCTACGAACTACTATCATGTGCGACAAGACAAATCAATTCGGTTTTCAAATGTAACGGCATTTATGGCTCAGGATCGTGAAACAGTAGATGAGGCATGGCCAGGCGATATTGTAGGTTTATACGATACCGGTAATTTAAAGATTGGTGACACACTTACCGAAAACGAAAAACTTCAATACACGGGTATACCTAGCTTCTCTCCTGAGATTTTCAAGGAGGTGGTAAACATGGATGCCATGAAGAGTAAGCAATTGGAGAAAGGATTGCTTCAGCTAATGGAGGAAGGTGTGGCGCAATTGTTTACATACGAATTGGGAAAACGCAAAGCAGTTGGCACGGTAGGTGCACTTCAATTTGAAGTAATCCAATTCCGGTTGAAGAATGAATACGGAGCTACGGTTCAGTTTGCTCCACAAAATATTTACAAAGCCTGCTGGATCAGCAGCAGCAATCAAAAAAAACTTCAAGAATTCATTGACTCCAAGCAGCGACATATCGCCCGCGATAAGGATGGGAAGCTTGTATTCATGGCCGAGTCAAAAGGATGGCTGCAGATGGTGCAGGATAACTTTCCTGAAATTCAATTCCATTTTACTTCTGAGTTTAAGGATTGATATGAATGTATGATCAGACAGAATGATTTCTCGGTTATCTACGAAGACAATCATTTGCTGATTGTAAATAAAGCATCAGGTGTACTGGTGCAAGGTGATGCAACAGGCGATAAGCCCCTGGTTGAACTTTGTAAACAATACATTAAGGAAAAATATCAAAAGCCAGGAGCAGTTTTCTTAGGGGTGGTTCACAGGTTAGACCGCCCGGTAAGCGGGGTAGTGGTGTTGGCGCGTACATCAAAATCACTGGAACGGATGAATGCCTTATTTCGCGAGAAGGAAACAGAAAAGACATACTGGGCCATTGTAAAGAACAAACCAAAACAAACCGAGGACACGCTTGTTCATTGGTTATTGAAAGACGAAAAAAAAAACAAGACTACTTTTTTTACACGGGAAACACCAGGAGCTCTTCGATCTGAGTTGAGTTATAAAGTTCTTGGCACATCACAGTCACATTGGTTGTTACAGGTAAATCCTGTTACTGGCCGGCCGCATCAGATTCGAGTTCAATTAGCTTCCATAGGTTGCCCTATTCGAGGAGATGTAAAGTACGGTTTTGAGCATCCCAGTACAGACGGGAGAAGTATTAGCCTGCACGCCAAGAGCCTCGAATTTATTCATCCTGTAAAAAAAGAACTGGTGAAATTTGAGGCCCCGCTTCCGGATGACGGATTCTGGAACTATTTTTCTAAGCTTGAGTAATAACTTTTTATGGCACGTTGGGTTGATAAACTTAAAAACCGATGGAACCTGCAAAACAGCTGGCAGGTGGTAATTATACTGGTTGTTTTTGCCTGTACAGGCACAACAGTTCTGTTAATTAAAAGGCCGTTGTTTAATTATTGGTTCCCGGATAGTGAAAAGCCATTGTGGGCAAACATCACATATTACGTGATGATCCTGCCTGTCTACAATGTTTTGCTTTTGGCGTACGGATTTGTCTTTGGTCAGTTCAGGTTTTTCTGGAACTTTGAGAAGAAGTTTTTTAGCCGGATGTTTTTGAAATCAAAAGAAACGAAGTCTTAAATACTAAAATACTATTATGAAAAAGTACATTTTATTGCTAGCACCTATTGCCATGCTGGTTGCATGCTCAAGCCCTAAGTACACTTACAACTTTGACTATTATGACTACAACAGGGGTAAGAAGAAAATAACTCAGCAAGAAGTGATTGTAACTACTGAGAGATCAGAAGTAATAGTTGATGAAAAGACAATGGTTGCCAGCGCCAAAGAAAACGATGTCTATATCTCCAAATCAGCTCCGGTTATATCTAAAGAAGAAGTTGCAGCCAGAATCAACTCCCTTTCAAAAGAAGAAAAGAGGGAATTAAAAGGAGAAGTGAAGAGGTTCGTAAAGGAAACCAAGAAAGAAAATTCGGTAAATGGAAATGCAACTAAGGCACTTGAAAACGATGTAAAACTGGCTGCCATTTTTGGCTCAGTCGGTATTGTATTACTTATCATCGGGGGTGAAGTACTTTATGTGCTGGGTGCAATAGCCTTATTGGTAGGATTGTATTTCTTTATTCGGTGGCTGATACATCAATAAAAAAGGAGGATAAATAAAAAGCCCTGACGGTATTGTCAGGGCTTTTTATTGAATTAGATTTTCTTTACGACTTAACCCCGTCAGCAAGAAGAACGATTTTGTTATTCAGCACCTCCACAACACCTCCTGTAATGGTTACGTTTTGAGATGCTTCCTTTGATTTGTATTCCACTACTCCTTCTTTCAGCAAACTGATCAGCGGAGCGTGATGTTCCATAACCTGAAAAGAACCATCAGCACCCGGAAAGGTGGCAATGGTCACATCTCCTTCAAAAAGTTTTTTCTCTGGTGTAAGTATTTCTAAATGCATAATTGATTCGTTGATGTGATAATTTGTTGATGAGCTAATTTGGATATTGAATCACAGAATCAACACATCAATTCACTACCGAATTAATTAACCCTTTGCTTCTGCCATGATCTTCTCACCCTTCTCAATTGCCTGTTCAATGCTACCTACCAGGTTAAAAGCCATTTCAGGTAAATGATCGAGCTCGCCATCCATGATCATGGTAAATCCTTTGATCGTGTCCTTAATATCAACCAAGGCACCTTTCAAACCTGTAAATGCCTCCGCTACGTGGAAAGGCTGTGACAAGAAACGTTGTACACGTCTTGCACGGTGTACCACCTGCTTATCCTCATCACTCAATTCATCCATACCGAGGATGGCAATGATATCTTGAAGTTCTTTATAACGCTGTAAAATTGCCTTAACGCGTTGTGCGCAATTGTAATGTTCATCACCCACGATATCTGCACGTAAAATCCGCGATGTTGAATCCAAAGGATCCACAGCAGGGTAAATACCTAATTCGGCAATCTTCCGCGACAATACGGTTGTGGCATCCAAGTGAGCAAACGTAGTAGCAGGGGCAGGGTCAGTCAAATCATCAGCCGGTACATATACGGCCTGTACGGAAGTGATTGAACCATTTTTAGTTGAAGTAATACGCTCTTGCATCGCACCCATTTCAGTAGCAAGTGTAGGTTGGTAACCCACGGCAGAAGGCATACGACCTAATAGTGCCGACACTTCAGAACCTGCTTGTGTAAAACGGAAAATGTTATCAATAAAGAAAAGAATATCACGGCCTTTACCTTGTCCATCACCATCGCGGAAATACTCTGCCATGGTAAGTCCGGATAGTGCCACACGTGCACGTGCACCTGGAGGCTCGTTCATTTGTCCGAACACAAAGGTTGCTTTTGATTCTTTCAAATCAGCTTCCGTTACTTTTGACAAATCCCATCCACCTGCGTGGAGTGACTTCATAAAATCTTCACCGTAGTTTACGATACCAGCTTCAATCATTTCGCGAAGCAAATCATTTCCTTCACGGGTACGTTCACCTACACCCGCAAATACAGAAAGACCTGAATATGCTTTTGCGATGTTGTTAATTAATTCCTGAATCAATACAGTTTTACCAACACCGGCACCACCAAATAATCCAATTTTTCCACCTTTTGAGTAAGGCTCGATTAAGTCGATAACTTTAATACCGGTATAGAGTACTTCTGTTGAGGTAGAAAGATTTTCATAGGTCGGAGCCTGACGGTGAATCGGAAGGCGTTGTGTGCCTTTAGGCTGTTTAATACCATCAATAGCTTCACCTATTACGTTGAAGAGGCGCCCTTTTATGTCATCGCCAATGGGCATGGAGATGGGAGTTCCCATGTCGGTTACTTTCATGCCTCGTACAAGGCCTTCGGTACCGTCCATCGCGATGGTACGTACGCGATCTTCGCCAAGGTGCAACTGGCACTCTAATACGATTTTTGTGCCATCGCCTTTAGTAACTTCAAGTGAGTCAAGGATGTTCGGGAGTTTAGTTCCGGGTGTATCGAATGCTACGTCTACTACGGGGCCGATTACCTGGGTGATCTTTCCAATATTCGCCATTTATGACTGTGATTTATGTGGTTTAATGTATGGGAAGCCCTGGTTGTAAGAGCTTAAAATTCGTGCGCAAAACTACTGTTTTATCACTCAAATCCCAATGCAGGTAAGATAAGATTTTACGAGAATGTGATCTGAAAACTTCTCTTTTAAGATAGGGTATTCAAGGCAATCCGGAAGGTAGTTCCCTGATTTTCCTCAGAAGACTTCACGAAAATTTTACCATTGTGGTAGGATTCAATAATTCGTTTGGCGAGCGTTAAGCCCAACCCCCAACCTCTTTTTTTAGTCGTAAACCCAGGTCTGAAAATCATTGATACTTTAGATCGGGGAATACCCTTTCCTGTATCGGAAATGTCAATGAATACTTTTTTGTCACTGCCCCTTAAAATTTTAATGGCGATCGTACCGGATCCGCCAATAGCATCCACGGCATTTTTGCAAAGGTTCTCTACTACCCATTCGAACAGCGGTGGGTGTACCATCACTTGTATGTTTTCCGAAAGTGTAAACACATCGATCCTAACTTTTGACGAAATGCGGGGGCGTAGATAAGTAATCACATTGTTGATCATGGCTACCACATTTTCCTGCCTGAGCACAGGAGTCGACCCGATGCTCGAGAAGCGTTCTGTGACAATAGTCAGCTTTCGGGTATCCTTTTCGAGTTCGGTTACTATTTCCTTGTTTTTCAAATCAGGGTCATCGCGAAGCACTTCGATCCATGCCATTAAGGAAGAAAGAGGAGTACCCAATTGATGTGCCGTTTCTTTCGCCAGGCCCACCCATACCCGGTTTTGTTCGGCAGCCTTGGAGTAGGTGAAAGCGAGATAAGAGATAAAGCCGAACAATGCAATTACGGAGAGCTGAACATATGGATACGCATTAATTTGGGTTAACAAAAAAGAATTTTTATAATAAAGTTTTTGATAGCCAAAGACTTCGTTGTTATTGGTCGGGTCTCTAAATGGAATCGTAATTGGCTCGTACACCTTACCCATTCGTAGAATTTCTGATTGAAGCTGACTTCGGATTTTTTCTTTTGATCGCGTGGAATCAATTGAAACATTTCGAACATTCACCACCTCACCTTTATCATCTACTAAAATTGTGGGTATGGAATTATTCTTATTGATGATCTCCTCCGAAACAAAGAGTACGTTGGTTGTTAAGTCTTCATTAACGGTGTACTCAATCGCCTTAGCGAACAATAATACTTGTTGTTTTTCCCTGACCTTTAATTGGTCCACTAAAACACCGGTGTAGTAAAGTGAGCCAAGACTGATTACTGTAGAGACAACCAATACGATCCACTTGATTTTGGAGTTGTTTTTGTAGAAATCAATAGTGGGTGCCGAAGGTTTGCGTGCCATGGGGAATGAAAAATAAATAAAAAAACCGGATGAACCCGGTCAATTTGAAAATTTCATAATTTGAAGATTTGAAAATTAAATCTTCAAATTGACTCATTATCAAATTCTATTTTAGTTTTTTGTCATAAACCACTTGGCTAATACCTTGTAGCTTACCTTAGTTCCAGTCATCAATATTCCAACGCGATAAATTCGACCTGCAATCCATGTCGTTAGAATAAATCCACCAACTAAAAGTACCATTGAGAGTACCAATTCCCAATCGTCAACTCCAAAGGCAATTCTTCCCACCATGGCCACAGGTGAGGTTAGCGGGATAATGGAGAGCCAGAAACTCATCGGTCCATGAGGATCGCGTAGAATAACGAAGAATAAACTCATGTAGCCAATCAACAACGGAAGTGTAATCGGGAATTGAAATTGTTGCGACTCTTGAATTGAATCAACGGCTGAACCAACGGCTGCAAACAATGCTCCGTACAGCAAGTAACCACCCAGGAAATAGAATACAAATACAGCTGCTATTTTAGCAAAATTGACTTCATTCAACATTCCAAGAAATTCTACCACGTCTGTATTTTCTGAGGCCACTTCTTCTTGTGCTTCCGGACTGCCCATTTGATGGGTCATCTGTTCACGCATTTGTTCCTGTGGCATTTTCAGTCCGAAATATGCCAACACGCTGCTGGAAACAAATGTGATGATCAAGATCCAAATGGTGAATTGCAATAATCCCACCGAGGCTATGCCGATGATCTTGCCCATCATGAGCTGAAAAGGTTTTACAGACGAGACAATTACTTCCACAATTTTAGATGTTTTCTCATCAATTACACCCTGCATGATTTGAATTCCATAAATGAGCACGAACATGTAAATGAGAATGCCCAATGCAAAACCTACTCCATAAAGCAAGCCTGAATTGCTGGATTTTTCTTCGCCAGTTTCGCTTAGGCTGACTTGCTTTAAGCTGACAGAGGTCTTTAGTGCATCCAGAGTCTCCTTATCCACTTTATATTGCTCAAGCTTTAACTCACGAATGCGTTCGGCCAGATTACCTTCAAGACTTCCAACTTTTTCAATGCTTGGGTTTTCTTTTGTGTAAAGAGTGAGACCTTCTGGTTTGTTAATATCAAATTTCGGAATATATAATAAAGCAAAGTCCTCCGTTTCATTGTATGCTTTTTTGGCCTGATCCAATGGGAGGTTGACTTTCGCGTAGATAAATCGGTTTGAGTTTTTAAATGGAAACTTCCCGCTTTCATCTACCACTTGAACGGTATCAGGTTTTGCAGACTCCGCTTCCTGCACCATGTAATAAATCAATCCACCAATAATGGCGGGGAAGATTAAGGGCACTAGGATGGTCGTGATCAGGAACGATTTTTTCTGTACCCGATTTAAAAACTCACGTTGCATGATTAGCCAAATCTTATTCATAGCTTCAGTTTGTTGAGGTTTATAGACTCATGTTATACAGCTTCCTGTAAATGCTTGCGAAGTGCTTCATCATCTTCTCCTTTCACCAGGTCGATAAAAATATCGGCCATGCTCGGTATCTTTTCACGGAAGCTTTGTAATTCTGTTTTATCAATCAGCTCGCGTATTACCTGATTAGCGCGTATATCATTATTGGCTTTAATAGTTGTTATAAAATGACCATCTTCCAACGTTTCCTGTTTGACAATTTGATATCGATCGGAGGATAAATGAAGGTGATTGCCTTTGTGCTCAACGATAAATGTATTTGACTTGTATTGATCCTTCACCTGTTTCTTTGGGCCTTCAATAATTTTTTTCGATTTATTGAGTAGCGCAATGTGATCACAAAGATCTTCCACAGTTTCCATGCGGTGCGTTGAGAATATAATGGTGGAACCGTTATCGCGAAGCCCTAAAATTTCCTGTGTAATTAGTTGTGCGTTTACAGGATCGAAACCCGAAAATGGTTCATCCAAAATAATTAGCCTTGGTTCATGCATTACCGTGCTGATGAACTGCACTTTTTGTGCCATGCCTTTGCTCAAATCTTCAACTTTCTTATCCCACCAATCGGTGATCTGAAATTTTTTGAGCCACTTTTTGCTTTGTTCGGCTGCCCGGCTACGGCTCATGCCTTTTAATTGAGCGAGGTAAAGAAGTTGCTCGCCAACTTTTAATTTTTTATAAAGGCCGCGTTCTTCTGGCAAGTATCCGATAATGCCTACGTGATCTTCCTTTAGTTTTTCGCCAAAAATGAAAACCTCGCCTTCTTCGGCATTAATAATCTGATTAATGATGCGAATGAGGGTTGTTTTCCCCGCTCCGTTGGGTCCCAGTAATCCGTAAATACTTTTCTCCGGAATGGTGAGACTTACATTATCAAGTGCCAAATGGCTTGTATATCGTTTGGTTACGTTTTTTACGGAGAGTGCTTCCACGGGTTTAAATTTTGACTAGGTATTAGTGTCAAAATATAGGAAGTAATTACGGTTAGCGGTCTGTTTTTACAGTCGCTTCATTCAGCTTTTCTTTGAAGATAATATTGCCCATAGACACGTCCAGGTCGAATGTGAGCGCATTCTTGGCATCTTTGGTATAGGCTGCATTGGCAAAAGTATTGGCACTGACCTTTTTCAGCGTATTTGTCATGCGTACACTGCACAGCCAGGAGTCTTTGATCATCACAAGTACGGGGGTTTCTTCTGAAGGCAACATGATAATCAGATTGCCCGCACCCACACTTCCTCTAATATAATTGGCCACGACTGGTGCTGAACTTAAATCGAGCATGACGTTACCAAAGCCAACGTTAGCCATTACATATTTTGTTTTGGCCAGGCTCAGATTCTTTGCGTTCACTGAACCCAGATCAACCTTTACAAAAAAAGTATCCATCTCTACCAAGTTTTCCAATCCGGAATGGTAGCCAATATTCACATCGGCACTGCCGGTATTGATTTTTAGATTTTGTACAGCAAGTCCGGAAAGATCAATGTTTGCATTGCCTACCCCATAATTCAGATCTAGTAAATAAGGCTTTGCATCCGTAAGATACATTTTCCAGAATTTTTCCTGTTCTGGTTTTTCTGATCCAAAAACTTTGGATGAAATGGTTTGTCCGAAACCCTCTGATTGAACTTCCTCCAACGAAAGCATGACTTCACATACTTTGCCATTCACTACTTTTTTGAATTGATGAGAGAAGTCATCCGTATCTTGATTGCTAAATACACTGAGAATTTCCGGGTTGTGACTTGGCTTTAAAAAACACGTACCGCTGTTGGACCTTACCGTGAGTTTAACTTTCTCACAAGAGGAGTTGTCTTCCACCGAAAATTGCTTCTTGATCTGCCCGAATGCCAACCCCGCAAGGGTAACGCCTAAAAATGTAAGTCCAAAACTTCTCTGCATGCTGAATAGTTACGAGCCGCACGCCACAGGGTTGCAACTTGTAAGATTATATGAAATTATGCTAAAAACTACCCCTAATAGGGTACACAAACGATTGAATTGTGGCTGGGGTTGTAAAATCAATGGAAAAACTCTTTCATCCGCTCGAAAAACCCTTTATCGCTGGCGTCAGGGTGGGGTTCAAAGTTGGATGAGCTTCTCAGGCTTTCCAGTTTCGCCTTCTCTTCGGGAGATAGTTTTTTGGGAGTCCAAACATTGATGTAGATCAGTTGATCGCCTGTTTCATATCCATTGACGTCTTTTAACCCTTTTCCGCGCAAACGAAGGATTTTTCCACTCTGGGTACCAGGATCAATTTTTATTTTAACTTTTCCGCCTATCGAAGGAACTTCCACGCTAGTGCCAAGCGCAGCATCAATAAAGCTCACGTGTAGGTCATAGATGATCGTATTACCATCCCGTTTCAATTGTTGATCTTCCTGTTCTTCAATAAGGATTAAAAGATCACCAGCAATGCCTCCGCCAGGAGCATCATTACCTTTACCCGACATGGAGAGCTGCATACCATCAGCCACGCCTGCAGGAATTTTGATGGAAATTACTTCTTCTCTCGAGATCAAACCCGAACTATCAACACCGCTTGGTCTTTTATCAATGGTTTGACCAGCACCATTGCAGCTTTGGCAAGTGGCGGTAGAAACCATCTGACCCAACATGGTATTGACCACTTTTCTTGTCTGGCCAGTGCCCTGGCACGTGTTACAATTTTTGAAGGTAACGCCCTCTGCCTGTGTGAGGCGGTTTACCTTAATTTTCTTTTCTACTCCGTTGGCAATTTCTTCTAAGTTGAGCTTTAGTTTGATGCGAAGATTAGAGCCTTTGCGCTGTCGTTTACGGCCACTGCCTCCGCCAAAAAAACTATCAAATGGACTTCCACCCCCACCACCAAACACATCTCCAAATTGACTGAAGATGTCATCCATATTCATGTGGTGTCCGCCATTACCGCCACTCTGACGGGCATGTCCGAAGCGATCATATTGCGCGCGCTTATCGCTATCACTCAACACTTCGTAAGCTTCGGCCGCTTCTTTGAATTTTTCTTCAGCTTCCTTATTGCCCTGATTTTTATCTGGATGAAATTGTATAGCTACTTTCCTGTACGCTTTTTTAACCTCCTCAGCAGTGGCGCCTTTGCTTACTCCTAGTATCTCGTAAAAATCTCTTTTCGTTGACATCAGTTCAGGTTAATTGCCCACTACTACTTTTGCGTGGCGCACCACCTTGTCGCCTAATAAATATCCTTTCTCTATTACCTCTAATACTTTTCCTTTTTGTGATTCTTCGGGTGAGGGTAGTTGTGTGATTGCTTCGTGAAGGTCAGCATCGAAATTATTTCCTTTTGCTTCCATCTCCTTCACACCGGTTTGGTCTAATATTTTCTTGAATTTGTTATGGATGAGCAGGAATCCTTCCATCTCTTTGCTTTCTGTTCCTTGGAATGCTTTTTCGGCACGCTCGAAATCATCAATCACCGGAAGCAATACTTTTACTACTTGTTCACCAGCAGTTTGGATTAACTCCAGTTTTTCTTTGGCTGTCCTGCGCCTAAAGTTTTCAAACTCAGAATACAATCGAAGGTATTTATCCTTGGCTTCGGCCAGATCTTCGTGTGCCTTTCTTAGTTCAGACTGGGTTTTGGATTCTTCTGTTCCTGTCAGGGTTTCAAAAGATTCAGGGTCATCCTGCCGGCTTTCATCTGTCTGTAGCTCGGGTGTATCTTTTTGGGTCTCTTCTTCAGGTTGTTGTGTATTCTCCATTACAATCATTATACATTAATTAATGCGCCATAGTCAATAATATTGCCAGAGCCGTTTTTGTGTCATAATGACACTGAAATCCAAATTATACCCTTAATTACCTGACGAAAAGAGGTTTTAGTGCAAATTCTTCCAGATCAGGTCTTTTAACTCGGTAATGCCCTGGTTGGTCATGGATGATATAAACACATGCGGTAATTCGGTTGGTATTTCCTTCACCATTTCGGTTTTTAGTTCTTCATCCAGCATGTCGGATTTTGAGATAGCCAACAGACGTTTTTTGTCCAGTAATTCAGGGTTATATTTTTTTAGTTCGTTCAATAAAATCTCATACTCGAATTTAATATGCTTTGCATCAGCCGGTACCAGAAATAGCAATAGAGAGTTTCGCTCAATGTGTCGCAGGAAGCGTATGCCCAACCCCTTTCCTTCGGCTGCACCTTCAATAATCCCCGGGATATCGGCCATCACAAACGATTTATGATCGCGATACTGTACAACACCCAGGTTTGGTGTGAGTGTAGTGAAAGCGTAATCGGCAATTTTTGGTTTCGCAGCTGATACAACTGAAAGTAATGTTGATTTACCTGCATTGGGAAAACCAACGAGACCCACATCGGCCAGTAATTTTAATTCGAGTATGACCCACTCTTCTTTGCCAGGTTCACCCGGTTGTGCATGGTTGGGTGCACGATGCGTAGGCGTGGCAAAAAATAAATTTCCTTTACCACCTCTTCCTCCCGGAGTAAGAATAAATTCCTGACCATCTTCCGTTATTTCGCATAGCACTTCTCCCGTTTCTGAGTTTTTGGCTACGGTGCCGAGGGGCACTTCTACAATTTCATCTTTACCGGAGGCACCTGTACAGTTTTGG
Organism: Cyclobacteriaceae bacterium; assembly: GCA_031400675.1. Lineage (GTDB taxonomy): Bacteria > Bacteroidota > Bacteroidia > Cytophagales > Cyclobacteriaceae > UBA2336. The sequence continues at coordinate 9,590 of JANNQJ010000126.1, read as the reverse complement.
GACTCACCCGGTTTCCCATTATCAGCAATCACATGCTTTCGGTATTTCAAGTGGAGAAGGGTCCACAATTGCGTACTTCCTTTTAAGATAATACTTCCACCTTTGCCGCCATCTCCGCCATCAGGTCCACCTTTTTCTACAAACTTTTCGCGATGAAAATGCAAACACCCTGCACCACCTGCACCTGAGCGCGAGTTGAATTTCACATGATCAATAAAGTTGGGGCTTGACACGGTAATTCAAAGTTTAAAACTCAAAGTTTGGTTGTTGTCAACTTTGAATTATTTCTTATCAAGAATAGAACAAATATTGCTGAAAATATCTTCAATTTGACCAATGCCGTGTACGGTTTTTAGTCTTCGCTGCTTATCATAGTAGGGAAGAACGTGAATCGTTTTGGTGAAATATTCAGTAATTCGCTTATTGAGTTTATCTTCTTCGTCATCGGCACGATTTGATTCTGTTCTTCGCTTGGCAATTCTGGTTCGAACTTCTTCTTCTGTAACCTCTAATGCTACTACATGATGAATCGCTGATCCGTTATCTTTCATAAATGTATCCAGTGCTTCCGCCTGCGCTACGGTGCGGGGGAATCCATCAAATAAAAAACCTTTGGCCTGTGGATTTTTATCCAGCTCTTCTTTTAGCATGGCGATGGTAATCTCATCAGGCACGAGGGAACCGCTGTTCATAATTTCTTTTACACGCCTCCCCAGCGCAGTGTCATTCTTGGTGTGCCACCGAAAAAGATCACCTGTTGAAATGTGTACAAAGCCATATTTATGAATCAGCTTTTCACTTTGAGTTCCTTTACCAGCGCCCGGAGGGCCAAAGAGTACGAGGTTAATCATGTATAAAATTTGATAAGGGTGCAAGATAATGATCAATTCGGCAATGTGCCAATAATCAAGTTCATCGGCTACTTGATAATTGAATTATTGATTAGTTGATTTGTAAATATCTTTCAGGTTTCTGCCAAAGCCATCATAGTCTAGACCGTAACCCACTACAAACTCATCTTCAATCTCAAAGCCCACATACTTCGGTTGCACGACATGCTCACGCGCAGCTGATTTACGAATGAGAGATATAATTTCAACCGATCGAGTTCCTAAGCCACTGAGCTCTGCTACCACTTTGCTCAAGGTAAGACCGCTGTCTATGATATCTTCAATGATGATTAAATCCTGGTTAAAAAGACTTTCATTTAGTCCGATCAAGGTATTTAATTGTCCGGTACTTTGTGTACCCTGATACGATGCATGCTTCACAAATGAAATGCGACACTCTAATTTTAATTCACGCACTAAATCGGCAGCGAATAAAAAAGATCCATTGAGGATGGGTAATAAAAGAGGGGTTTTATTTTTATAATCGGCATTAATCAATTCTGCAAGTCCTTTGACTTTTTCTTCAATTTTGGCAGCAGGAATAAACTTTTTAAACTCTAAATCTTTAATTTTCATAAGTGCGCGTATCAGAGAGAGGGCGTTCGCCCGGATGACCTTTTTCGAACGGGCAAAAATAACAGAAATTGGGTATTAAAGAGAATTTCCCCTGTCAACCACTAATCAAATCGATTAGAAAACCTCAGTTACATGATGAACTTTGAATTTCAGTCAAAGACTTCAGCGTGTATTCAACGTGAGTACGCACCTTTCATTTTTAAGAATTTCATGGGCCCGCTCTACTTCAAAGTGTGATTTGGCATCATCCATCTGTTCACGCACATAACTTTTAATCTCTTTCATTTTCATAGCCTCTATAAACCGCTTTACTTCTTCCTTATTTTCAAGAATGAGTTTAGGTACGGTTGTTGGCTTATCGTCATCGCCTTTGGCTACCATGGTAAAGAATGACGAGTTGGTATGTTTGATTATTCCCTTTTTCACATTTTCGGATATTACACGAATGCCCACCACCAACGAAGTGTTACCAACATAATTAACAGAAGAAAGCATCGACACCAGTTCACCTACTTCCACGGGTTGAAGAAACTCCACCTTATCAACAGAAACGGTTACACAATAAGTACCTGCATGTTTGCTGGCACAAGCATACGCCACTTTATCCATGAGGGAAAGTAAAATACCTCCGTGAATTTTTCCGCCAAAGTTAGCGTAGGCGGGAATCATTAGTTCGGTAATGGTGGTTTGCGAATAACGCACCGGACGGGCTTCTGGGTTCATAAGTTGTATCAAAGTCAATATCTGCCTTAATCGGCAGGTATGAAGTTAATGAATCTCTGTGAACCTCCTACTCAGGAAGTTGTTACTAAAAGTTTTTTGCTCAGATAACGAAACCTAAAGAGCATGGCTAATGCCGTTAGGGTAAGGCCAATGAGCAAGCCAAGCCAAATTCCTGTAGCCCCATAATTCATGATAAACCCTAACCAGTAGCCAAGCGGTAATCCGATTACCCAATAGGCAATAAAAATAAATAAGGAAGGAATCTTAACGTCCTGTAATCCGCGCAGTGCTCCTACACAAACTACTTGAACTCCATCTGATAATTGAAAGAATCCTGCTATAACTAACAGCGGTATTGCAATTGCGATCACTTCCGGGTCGCTGATATAAAATGTGGGTAATAAGTTTTTTCCGAAGATGAAAATTAATGCCCAGCCGCTCATAAATGTGAGAGCCATGCCTAAAATCGTATAAGCTGAAGTAAGAAGATTTTTAATGTCACGCTGACCAAAGAAATATCCTACACGAATGGTTGCGGCAGCAGCTAACCCGGAGGTCATCATGTAACTGATGGTGGCCATGTTGATGGCAATTTGATGTGCCGCCAAGGCTTGTGTACCGAGCCACCCCATCATCACTGCAGAAGCATCAAATGCGAGTACCTCAAAAATAAACTGCATACCAGCCGGTATGCCGATGTGAAGCATCTTATTAAACAATTTCCTGGAGTATTGGCCAAATATGAACAAGCCGTTAAAGTTGTTGAACTTCGAACTATAATAAATGTAGGCAACCATGAATAGCGCCATAAACACCCTGGAAGAAAGAGTGGCCCAGGCTGATCCGTTCAACCCCATGGCAGGGAAGCCCACGTAACCGTAAATCATAATATAGTTTAACACAATGTTTACCACGTTGCTCACGATCATCACAATCATAGCAATGCGTGTGAAGCTAAGGCCTTCAGCAAACTGACGGTAGGTTTGAAAAATAAGTACAGGAAGTATGGAGTAAGTAATGATACTCAAATACGGAATGGCCAGCGCAACAACATCTTCCGGTTGATTTATATGGTACAGCAAATTTTTCCCAAGAATGACTGCGCCAATGAGAACTAATCCGGTGATGAGATTGATAATCAATCCGTGTCTGACGGTCTCAACAATCTCATGGTCATTCCGCAAACCAGCGGCTGAGGCCACCAGGGGAGTAATCGCATATGATACACCAATTCCAAACAAGAGTAATACATTGAAGATAACATTTGATAATGAGACAGCTGCTAAGGAAGTGGAGCCAATATGCCCCACCATGATGCTATCCGTAACGCCCATCATGACGTGCCCCAGTTGACTCAGCATGACGGGGTAGGCGAGGTGCCAGTTTGCATTGATATGTTGCCGAATCGTCATGTTCGTAATTTGACTATTTTTAATTTGTTTTTAACTGTTTCAATAGCCAAAATTATCGGAATGAATGTATTAGTAACAGGGTCATCAGGCCGACTTGGAGCAGCGATAATTCGTTTGTTGCGCGAGAAAAATGTGAAGTGTTATGGCTGTGATGTAGTTCCTTCAGAAACGACTGATGCCTGTGTTGATATCTGTGACAGAGAAAAGATATTTAGGATTGTCAACGAAGTTGACTCTGTTATCCATACTGCTGCGATTCATGGAAAACATATGGACATGAACACGCCCCGAATGGAATTTGTAAGGACGAATATAAATGGAACTCTAAATCTTTTGGACGCAGCAGTTAGAAGTAATGTTAAAAACTTCATTTACACAAGTACTACTTCCGTTTATGGAAAATTAATGGACAGTGAATCAGAAGCTGTATGGGTTCAAGAAGACTTGCCAACCAAGCCTCGAGATATTTACGACATCACAAAACTTGCCGGAGAAGAACTGTGCAGAGATTTTTTTGAAAAGGAATCATTACATACCTGCATCCTGAGAGTGTCAAGATTTATGCATGAACCCATAAACACTATAGCGAATTACCGGCTGTATAGAGGGCTTGATGAGCGAGATGCAGCAGAGGCGCACTGGCTGGCACTCAATACAAAAATTATAACGTTTGAAGTATTTAACATTTCAAATAACAGTCCATTCAAAAGGAAAGACTTGCGTGAATTGAAAGTAGCACCTGAGTCGGTAATCTTAAAATACTATCCTGAAAGCAAAGAAATTTATGTTCGAAAAAAATGGACGTTTCCAAAATCTATTGACAGGGTCTATTCTATTGAAAAAGCTAAGAAGTTGTTAGGATACAACCCGAAAAATAATTTCATAGAATTTATAAGGCATGCATGAAATTCTGAAAGCATGCTTATAAGTTCTTGAGCCTTGCTACCTTTAAGAGCCCAGCCACACTCATGCTGTCAGTAATTTTTCCATCCATTACCATCTGAAGGGCTTCTTGAAAAGTGAGTTTTTTCACCACAAGATCGGCTTCTGTTTCTTCCAGTTGACTTTCTCCAAACGTTAAATCTTCCGCTAAAAAAATGTATCCCTCCTCATCTGTAACAGAATTGGAAGTATGAAAGCGCATAATCTCTTGCCAGTTTGTTGCAGTAATTCCGGTTTCCTCTTTCAATTCACGTTGAGCCGATTCAAGCGGAGGCTTTCCGATTGGCCCACCACCTTCTGGTATTTCCCAGGAATACTCGTTTAAGGTATATCGGTATTGGCCAACCAGCCAGGTATTTCCTTGTTCATCCATTGCGATAATGCCAATCGCTTTATTCTTGAAGTGTACTTTGCCATAAATCCCTTCGCCACCTGCCGGGTTAATGACTTGATGTTCTTCAACTTCGATCCAATTGTTTGAATACACTGCACGACTTGAGAGGGTATTCCATGGATTCTGGATTCTGGATTCTGGATTCTTGTCTTTTGCCATAAACAGACAGTTAGAGGTATAGGATGCCAGAATCTAAGTGACTAGAATCCAGAATCCAATTTCAATCTATTAAAATTCAAGTATAGAAGTTAATTTGCACGCGTGCTGCTCTCATTCTTTACTCCTGATTTGATTGAAGCCGGCTGTGATGAGGCTGGGCGGGGCTGTTTGGCTGGCCCCGTGGTGGCAGCTGCCGTAATTTTACCGAAACATTACAAGCATGAATTGCTAAACGATTCCAAGCAGCTTAGCAAAGAAGAGCGTGGTGAATTGCGTATCGAGATTGAACGCCATGCCTTGGCCTGGGCTGTAGCAGAAGTAAGCAGTGAAGGGATTGATGAAATCAATATTTTGAATGCTTCTTTTAAGGCCATGCATTTAGCAATTGATAAACTGACTGTCAAACCACAGTTTTTACTGATTGATGGAAACCGATTTAATCGCTACGGAGAAATCAATCACGAATGCATTATCAAAGGTGATGCACATTACCTTTCTATCGCAGCAGCATCAGTGTTGGCAAAAACATATCGTGACGACCTGATGCGAAATTTAGCTGAGCAATTTCCGGGATACGGTTGGGAAACAAATGTTGGATATCCAACCCCTGAGCATCGGGAGGGGATTAAGCAGTTAGGAATTACGCAATACCATCGAAAATCTTTTCAATTGCTTCCATCACAGCTTGAACTGTTTGAGAAATGAAATGAACCTCCAATACGATAATTGTTTGACGAAAATACATGTGCCTGATTTTTTTATCTATTAATAATCATCCTACCTATAAACTCATAGTGGCAGCCAATCGCGATGAGTTTTATGAACGGAAAACATTGCCCGCCCATTTCTGGGAGGATTACCCAAACATCGTTGGCGGACGCGATATACAAGCAAGTGGAACATGGATGGCCATGTCCAAGCAAGGAAAGATTAGTATGGTTACGAATTATCGTGACCCGCTTAACATTAACCCAAAGGCACCTTCGCGTGGACAATTGGTTTCCGATTATTTGTTAAGTGGAGATAAGCCGAAAGAGTACTTGACAACCATCGAGAAAAAAGGTAAAAGTTATAATGGCTTCAACCTCTTAGTGGGCTCAGCTGATGAACTATACTACTACTCAAATTATAGAAACGTTATTGAAAAAATACCTGCAGGACTGCATGGAATAAGCAATCACTTGTTGAATACACCCTGGCCGAAAGTTCAGAAGGGAATGGAGAGAATGAAAACACTCTTAGCGGCTGATAACCTTGATCCAATAAAGCTCTTTGATTTATTGTATGACGATCGCACCGCCCCCGATGAGAAATTACCAGATACAGGTGTTAGTCTTGAACGCGAACGAATGCTATCTTCCATGTTTATTAAAAGTCCCAACTATGGTACTCGTTGCTCTACGGTGATTTTAGTAAATCATAGCAATGCAATTCTATTTTCAGAGAGAGTGTATGATCTTAACACATTTGATCATACCTCTCAAACGTTTCAATTTGAAATACCGAATGCTTAAGGTTTGATAAACCGGATAACCTTCCCTTCTTGATTTCTAATAATATAAATACCAGATGGAAGTGAAGAAGTATCGAAGCTCTTAACCCCGTTCAATTGAAGAACAACCTGGTTAAGTCCATTGAACACAACAATATTCGCTTCTTGATTTAAGTACACCACATTATTTAATACAGGGTTTGGGTGAGCCTTAAAAGCGTCATCGGCTCCCTCACGGGAAACACTTACTACTTTGGAATACGTATAAGTGCCGTCAAAATCAGTTTGCTTTAATCTATAATATGATCTTCCCGGCAACGGGCTATCATCAACAAATGCGTAATCGATGGTCTCGTTGCTATTACCCGCGCCTTGAATAATCGTGCGCTCTTCAAACTCAAGATCGTTCGCTGATCGTTCGAGTGTGAAATAATCATTGTTTACTTCTTTTTCTGTTTCCCAATACAACTCGACAACATTGTTGCGTGCAATAGCATTAAAACCTGTTAATGTAATAGGCAGCGCAGCAGACACATCGGCTAATGCCCAAGGCGAATAGTTGCTAACGCCTGGTACAGTAACTGTTCCCGCGCCCGAATTATATGTTTGACTTGGCAGAGCCGGCTCCCACGTATTGGAAGGCGCCCATCGTTGAGCATTAATATCGAGAGCAGGGCCAGTGGTGGCAATCTCTGGCAATGTTGCAGTAAAGGTTAGAGTTGAAGTTGGACGTGTTGTAGTATATCCATTCAACGTGATTACCCAAAAACGATCTACAACAGCAACACCACCATTGGTTCCACTTAAGTTGGTAACGGTAGCAGGATAAGGCAGGTTATCATCCAATACGGTTGCGTAAGTAGAGACAGAAGTAGAACCCGATGCGGGGGCTCCTGCACTGGTGATGTTCATGGTAAATGGAACAAACTCGGTAGAGGATTTTCCGAAAGGATAAACAAATGATCCGGTAAGCGCACCGGTTAACCATTGCACGGTTCCATATACACTGCTGTTATCTTCACTTTTTATGTAGCCTCCTGTTCTTGTAATAGCGCCCGTACTATTATTTGTGATATTGATCCGAAGCGAGTTAAGATCAAGTTCTCCCTGAGCGAGGGTTAATAGATTGCTTACAATGGTGCTGCTACTAATACGGACAACATCCGTGGCAGCACTTGTATTCAGCGTAAGATTATGAAACGTCTCGGCTATTAAACCTCCAATGGTTTGAAGTGTATTTGCCACAGGGCTGTTAAATACTACGGTATTCGTGCTTTCGTCAAACCCATCACTTCCACCACGTGTTGAGTTGTTTGTCCAGTTGCCGCCTACAGTAGTTTGCGTTATGTTAGTTGCATCAATAAGTCCACCGGTAGTATTCACCGTTAGCCCTGCATTTATTAAAATATTTTCACCTACAACAAGATTAGAAGCAACTCCACCTGCACCCTGCATTTGAGGAGAGGTCGAACTTGAACTATTACCCAAGGTTAAATTACCCGCCACGTTGAGCGTAACATTTGGAATAGAAAAAGTCTGAGATGAGTTAAGTAACAAGTTTCCATAGATTTGATTGGCAATATTCTGAGCCGCAGTATTTGCATACTCCACTGTACCAAAAGGCGTTATAATACCTAAATCAAATGTTCCAAAACCTGTTGGAAAGCCGGTGTTACCCGCCATTCTGAAAGTTGCACTTGCGGCAACCTGAAATGTACGAGATGCATTCCCAACAATTCCCGCATTCCCAACCCTAAAAAGCCCGCTCTGAACACGAATATCACCTGTAATATTCGTTGCAGATATACTAAAACCCAGTACTAAACCAGAGGCCGAAATATTGTTGCCATGAACATTGTGATAAACCCAAGGATTACCACCAGCATTTGATGCTGGAATTGCCAATGTTTGACTTCCTGCACTTCGGTTAAAGTTAAAGATACTTCCCGAGTTGCCAGGGATAAGTAGGCCTCGATTATTTACAAAGCTTAGCTGGCCTCCTAAATTAACAGTCCCATTAAATCCAGCCATGTTTAATACAGCTGTCAATTCTCGGGAAGCGTTATTAGATGTATTAAAGACTAAGTTTGATCCAATAGTTAACGTTCCTGTTGTAATGTTAACTCTTGCCAGAAAATTGGCATTATTTACTGCGGTACCAATCGTCACGTTACCGCCAACGGTGGCTGTGCCAGCATTTAAATTCCAAATATCAGTTGCGTTTGCTGAGGGTTGATTTACCCGGACATTGGTTTGAACAGTAAGTGAATTTGCCCCCGTGTGCGTAAGAATTTGTGCTGTAGCCCTTGCGCTTGATGTTGTGTTAATGTCAAGCGAATTGACTGTAGCATTCATATCCAGATTAATTGTTGTAGTTGCATCCGGAGCAATATTGGAGTTACCAATAGTAACTGCGTCATTGATGGTGTTGGGAATGTACTGTTTACCATATCCTCCACTAACTGTTCCCGGAGCATTGGCTGATAGAGTAAGGGTCCACAAGGTGCTGGTGTTCTCGCAGTTCACGTCGTTCCTGGCCCTGGTCCGTGACCGGCTCGCCAAGGCCGGCATCGAGCACGAGTACCTCGACGGCCGGACCCGCGATCGTAAGGCGCGGGTCGCGCGGTTCCAGGGCGACCCCACCTGCCGGGTCTTCGCGATCAGCCTCAAGGCCGGCGGCACCGGTCTCAACCTCACCGCCGCGAGCTACGTCTTCCTGCTCGATCCATGGTGGAACCCGGCGGTCGAGGCCCAGGCGATCGATCGCTCGCACCGCCTCGGCCAGTCCCGGGCCGTCACCGCGTACCGCCTCATCGCCGAGGACACGGTCGAGGACAAGATCCTCGAGCTCCAGGACAAGAAGCGGGCGCTGCTCGACGGCCTGTTCGCTGAAGACGCTGGCCGCCTGGCCTCGCTCACCGCCGCCGACCTCGAGCTCCTGCTCGCCCCGTAGCGCGCTAGGCGACCGCATCGGCCATGGCGGCGCCGGATGGATCCCGCTC
>JANNQJ010000125.1:0-13932 GCA_031400675.1 Cyclobacteriaceae bacterium | reverse complement strand
GGCCTCACCCCTCCGTCCTCGTTCCTCGGACACCTCCCCTCTCCAAATGGAGAGGGGAGGAAGGGCGGGGTGAGGTATTATAAATCAATATCAAGCTGACCTTTCACTAAATCCTCGAAACTTTCTTGTTTGCGAATCAGTTTGGCCTTGCCATTAATGATGAGGACTTCGGCTGGCCGCAAACGTGAGTTGTAATTAGATGCCATCGAGAATCCATACGCACCTGCATTTCGAATGGCAATTATGTCTCCTTCACGGACCTCATTCAAATCGCGATCCGTACCGATTGTATCGGTCTCGCAGATATAACCGACCACCGTATATTTCTTTTCCTCGCCATCAGGATTAGAGATGTTGACAATGTCGTGATACGCATCGTACATCATCGGTCGAAGCAAGTGATTGAGGCCGCTGTTCACATGCACAAAAGTCAGTGCAGGCGTTTCTTTTATAACATTTGCTTTTACAAGAAGTTGACCAGCTTCGCTAACTAAATATTTCCCTGGTTCAATCCAAAGCTCAAGACCTAACCCATACTCTTTACAAAACTGATTGAAAGCCTGACCAAGCTTTGCTCCGAGTCTCTGAATATCTGTGACAGAATCTCCATTTTTATATGCTACTTTAAACCCACCGCCAAAGTCAAGAAATTTAAGTGAGCCGAAGTTTTTTGCAACTGAGAAAAGAACATCCGCTACTTTAAGAAAAACATCCACATCCCCGATTTCAGAACCAGTGTGAACATGAAGTCCGGTTATATTTATGTTGTACTCTTTAACCAAATCAAGAATTTGCGGAAGCTGCTGAGATGAAATTCCAAATTTGGACTGTAGATGCCCGGTGGCGATTTTGTAGTTACCGCCAGCCATGATTCCCGGATTGATACGCAGGGAACATGACTTTGAATTTCCATAACGTTCACCAAAACTTTTCAATGTAGGGAGGTTATCAATGTTAATGGCTATCCCAAATTCAACAGCTTCTACTACCTCACTAAAGGAAACACCATTGGGTGTAAACATAATTTCATCAGGCGAGTATCCTGCACGTAAGGCAAGCCGTGCCTCTTCAATGGAGACAACGTCTACACCAACTCCTTGCTTTCGAATAAGTTTGAGAATATTAATATTCGTCAAGGCTTTAGCCGCATACTTAATGCGCAGGTCAACTGAAGAAAAAGCCTGTTGTAACGATCCAATTTGTTTTACAATAGTATCTGCATCGTATGTATAAATGGGTGTGCCAAACTCTTCACAGATGTCGAGTACGTTTACATTTTGAATGGTGTAAGAACCATTGTTTAGTTTCATGCCAAGGTCAATAAAATTCAAATATACCACTTGAAAATTCCTATACGGGTCTCAATTCCGAATTCTCTATTTTAGCATGATGAAATTATTCTTTCGTGAACTGGGTCATGGGCAACCTTTCATTATTCTTCATGGCTTGATGGGCTCGTCCGACAACTGGCTAACCCAGGCAAAAATGCTGGCAGGTCAGTATCACATATATATGGTTGACCAACGAAATCATGGGTTGTCGCCACAAAGTGATGAGTTTGATTACAGGGTTTTAGCAAATGATTTGAAAGAATTTATCCAGGAGCATAAACTTGAAAGACCAATTGTATTGGGTCATTCGATGGGAGGAAAAGCCGCCATGAATTTTGCAATTTCAAATCCGGAAATGCTGGATCGTCTTATTATAGTAGACATTGCGCCAAAAGCGTATCCCGTTCATCACGATAGTATTGTGGAAGGATTAAAGGCCATTCCCATTAATTCTCTTCAATCCAGAAATGAGGCAGATAAAATCCTATCGGAGTATGTACCGGAATCAGATGTTCGGCAATTCCTGCTTAAAAACTTATTACGCAAACCTGAAGGAGGTTTTACGTGGAAGATTAACTTACTTGTGATTGATAAAAACCTGGAACAGATCAGTGCAGATATTCAATTCCCCGGAACGTATCAGGGTCACACACTTTTTGTTCGGGGAGTGCACTCTCATTATGTAAAAGATGAAGATCGACAACGGATCAAAAGCCTTTTCCCTAACTCAACATTAGTAACGATGGATACCGGTCATTGGGTGCAGGCAGAAAAACCCCAGGAGTTTGTGGAGGTGGTACGGAATTTTTTAATAAATGAGAATTAAATGACTAAGCAGGGTAAAATATATTTAATTCCTACCGTGATAGCCGAAGGTACTCAAGAGGTTGTTATACCTTCTTCTGTGAAAAGTGAATTAGTCAACATTCAACACTTTTTGGCTGAGGACATCCGAACAGCAAGACGATACCTGAGTAGCTTGAAAATTTATAGCTCAATTGAATCCCTTGATTTTAAGCTATTGAATAAAGACACTGCAGAAACAGAGTTAAGTGAAATGTTTGCCCCGATAAAGGTGGGAAAAAATCTTGGTGTTCTTTCTGAGTCGGGGTGCCCGGGTGTGGCAGACCCGGGAGCGATAGCCGTTAAATATGCGCATCGAAATGGAATCAAAGTGGTGCCTTTGGTTGGGCCTTCTTCTATTTTGCTTTCCTTAATGGCTTCGGGATTAAACGGTCAACAATTTGCGTTTCATGGATACTTACCAATTGATGCCAAAGAAGCTATTCTGTCTATTAAAGAGTTGGAGAAGGAGTCAAGAACTAAAAATCAAACACAAATTTTTATCGAAACCCCGTATCGCAATAATCAATTGGCATCTAACCTTTTTAAAGGATTGCATCCGGAAACCTTATTGTGTATTGCAGTGGATGTGAGTGGCTCAGAGGAATCAATCTCAATGTATCCAGTTAAAGAATGGAAACTGAAGCCTATAGAATTGCCCAAGCTTCCAGCTGTTTTTCTTTTTTTAGCACAGTAAGGCCCTACATTTTTCAATTAGGATCAATCCTCTAACTTTGCGCCTCGTTACAAAGCGATTAATTAAAAATTAAATAGATATGCCGCATTTATTCACATCTGAGTCAGTTTCTGAAGGCCACCCGGACAAAGTAGCAGATCAGATTTCCGATGCCCTCATCGACTATTTCTTAGCCTACGATCCTAACTCGAAAGTGGCTTGCGAAACGCTGGTTACAACAGGCCAAGTGATATTAGCCGGTGAAGTAAAATCAGAGGCGTATCTGGATGTTCAGGATATTGCCCGTGAGGTGATTCGTAAAATCGGATACACCAAGAGTGAGTATATGTTTGAAGCTAACTCATGCGGAATACTTTCAGCGATTCATGAACAGTCACCTGACATTAATCAAGGTGTTGAGCGTAAGAAAAAAGAAGAACAGGGAGCTGGTGATCAGGGTATGATGTTTGGTTACGCCACCAACGAAACGGATAATTATATGCCGCTTCCTTTAGAGATTGCCCATTCCTTATTGCGCGAATTGGCTGCTATTCGTAAAGAAGGCAAAGTGATGACTTACTTGCGTCCCGATTCTAAATCACAAGTGACAATTGAGTACAGTGATGATAACAAACCGCAACGCATTGATGCGATTGTTGTTTCTACTCAGCATGATGATTTCGATAAAGACGCTCCGATGCTCAAGAAGATCAAGGATGATGTGATTAACATTCTGGTACCACGTGTGATGAAGAAACTTCCGAAGCGTGTGCAAAAACTTTTCGGAAAAGATATTGAGTATCACGTAAACCCGACAGGAAAATTTGTAATCGGTGGACCGCATGGCGATACGGGCTTAACAGGTCGTAAAATCATTGTCGATACATACGGTGGAAAGGGTGCTCATGGAGGAGGAGCTTTCTCAGGAAAAGATCCTTCTAAAGTTGACCGCTCTGCAGCCTATGCAACACGGCATGTAGCTAAGAACCTTGTTGCTGCCGGTGTGTGTGATGAAGTGCTGGTACAAGTTGCGTATGCCATTGGAGTTGCCAAGCCCGTTGGACTATATGTTAACACGTATGGCACATCAAAAGTAAAAATGAATGACGGAGAGATTGCCAAGAAAATTGAGAAGCTTTTTGACATGCGTCCATACTTCATTGAACAGCGATTTAATTTAAGAACACCCATTTATTCGGAGACAGCAGCATACGGACACATGGGACGTGAGTCGAAAATTGTAGAGAAAATTTTTAATAAAGGTAAACGCACCGAAAAACGTGTAAAGGTGGAGTTGTTTCCCTGGGAGAAATTGGATTATGTAGATCAGGTAAAGAAAGCGTTCAAGCTATGATTCACCATCGGTATAAAATGAAAAGCCCTCTGATTGATTGGAGGGCTTTTGTTTTATATGAAGCGAAGAGTCAAGCTCGCCCCTGTTTGACTTTTGTTTTAAACTTCTTCAATTGATTTTTCAGGGCTTCTGTAGCTTGATCGGTAGCTGCTTCAAATGAACGAGCTTTCTCTGTAGCAAATAGCTGCGTCCCCGGAACGTTAACCCGTATTTCCACCGTTTTATTATCGGTGCCTTCATTATTAAGTCTTAAAAAAACCTCACCGTCTACCAGGCGGTCATAATACGTCTCCAGCTTGTCCACTTTTCTTTGAATAAACTTAATCAACTTGCTGTCTGCATTAAAGTGGATGGATTGAAATTCTAACTTCATAATTGTAAAATTTAAACGTTAAACATCAGTTTCCCGGCAAAATAGACTGCCGTTTGTCATACAGGTAGAGTCTATTTCATATTCTAAATTTTATCTGTGTAATCATATTAATCCGTTTAATCAGCGATCATGCCTTTGGGTGAGCCTGGTCAAATGCCTTTTTTATTTTCTCCATGGAATTGTGTGTATACACTTGTGTTGCCGCCAGGCTGCTATGACCTAACAAATCTTTCACCGCATTGATTTCAGCTCCTTTGTTTAATAAGTGAGTAGCGTAGGAATGACGTAATACGTGCGGACTTCGTTTCTCAGAAGTGGTGTACTGATCGAGATACTTGTTTACAATTCTATACACCATCATTGGGTAGCAGGGTTCTCCACGATCGGTAACAAATAAATAACCATGATCTTTCAGTGATACTTCACGATTGCGTATTTTCCTATACCCCTCTAGTATGGTTACGATACTTTCAGGAAAAGGGATTACCCTTTCCTTATTTCTTTTTCCTAATACTTTGATAGTTCGAGCATGTAAACTGATTTGATTCTCTTTTAGCTGAATCAATTCAGAAAGACGCATTCCGGTGGCATAAAAAAATTCAAGAATCAAACGATCACGCCAACCCTCCAATGTTTCTTCAAAGATTACTTTATCAAGCAGGTTTATCATATCGCTTTCTTTGACAAAAGAAGGCAATCGCTTTTGAGTTTTCAATACCCGAATCTTTTGCATCGGGTTTTTAGTAATCACCTCCTGACGCATCAGGAATTTATAGAACGTTTTGAGGCTGGCAATTTTTCGGTTGACGGAAGTCGCTTTAATACCGCTATCGACCAATTGAATAATCCAGGAACGAACAATGCCGTAATCGGCAAACTCGGCAAGGGTGTCTGGGAAAACTTCTTTCAGGAATTGAGAAAACTGGTCAAGGTCATTTTTGTACGCCAGCGAAGTGTGAGCGCTCACGCGCTTTTCGTATTGGAGGTATTTTAAGAAGGAATCAATCATTCGGTACTACACAAACCCTCAGTAGTACCAATGTAAAAAAATAATCCCCTTTAAGAAAGACCTAAAGGGGATTTATAAATGGAGTATCGATACAGCGCGATTAAGCGTTTTCGGCTCTTCTTAAATTTTCAATATAGGCTGCCTTTTTTATTTCGGTTCTGCGTGTTACAGATGGCTTTTGGAAAGCTGTGCGGGAGCGAAGTTGCTTTAAAACTCCGGTTTTCTCGAATTTCTTCTTAAAACGCTTCAGCGCCTTGTCAATGGATTCGTTTTCTTTAATGTTGATAATCAGCATGTTTCTAAATATTAGGGCTGCAAATATAATAAAAGCCTATCCATTTTTGCAAAATTACTTCAAAATCGTGCGTGAAATGACCAATTTCTGGATTTCTGAGGTTCCTTCACCTATGGTACAAAGCTTGGCGTCCCGATAGTACTTTTCAGCTGGGAAATCCTTGATATATCCATATCCGCCAAAAATCTGAACCCCTTCGTTTGCCACCTCTACAGCCACTTCTGAAGCGTAAAGCTTAGCCATAGCTGATTCCTTATTCACATTTATGCCCCTTTGCTTTAAATCGGCTGCCCGATAGGTCAACAATTTAGCAGCCTCAATTTTTGTGGCCATATCGGCTAACTTAAAGGCAATTCCCTGAAACTTTGAAATGGGCTGATTGAATTGATGACGTTCATGAGAATATTTTAGAGCGGCCTCAAAAGCGCCTTGTGCAATACCTAGACTTAATGCAGCAATGGAAATTCTTCCTCCGTCCAAAACTTTCATGGCTTGAATAAAGCCATCTCCTTCTTTTCCAATCATCTGAGATTTATGTACTCGACAATCAGTAAAAATTAATTCCGCAGTTTCGGAAGCACGCATGCCCAATTTGTTTTCTTTTTTGCCAGCAGAAAATCCCGGTGTGCCCTTCTCAACAATGAAGGCGGTCATGCCATGAGAATCACCTACTTCTCCTGTGCGAACAATTACGACAGCCACATTGCCAGATTTTGCATGTGTGATAAAATTTTTAGCTCCGTTAATGATGTAATGATCTCCATCCTTCACCGCCACGGTACGCATGTTGCCCGCATCCGATCCTGTGTTGGGTTCGGTTAATCCCCACGCACCAATCCATTCCGCAGTAGCAAGCTTTGGAAGATATTTTTGTTTCTGTTCTTCATTAGCATGTTGAAGAATATGCCCAGAGCACAATGAATTATGAGCGGCCATAGAAAGACCAATTGATCCGTCAATTTTTGAAAGTTCAGCAATAGCCGTTACATATTCTGGATAGCCAAAACCCGCTCCGCCATATTTTTCCGGTACCAGCACACCCATAAGCCCTAGCACACCCATTTTCTTGAAAACATCAACTGGAAATTCCTGTGATTCATCCCACTCCATCATCTTAGGCTTTATCTCCTTAGCTCCGAAATCACGGATCATTTGTGCGATCATCTGCTGATTCTCGCTTTCCTCAAAGTTTACTCCAGTCAAATTTTCTTCCAAAACCTCCATAATTCAGCTATTAATTGTTTAAGGGACACGAAGTTAAGGAATTTTTATATTCGACAAACGAATGTTAGTTTGTTTAATTGTTAAGTGGTTATTAAACCATTTTAAAGGGGTTCTGATAAAAGAATTATTTTTGGCTGCTTTTTAAACTCAACTATGAAAATATCGATTATCGGAACCGGATACGTGGGATTAGTAACGGGAACTTGCTTTGCAGAAACAGGCAACACGGTTACCTGCGTTGATATTGATGTAAAGAAGGTGGCATCCTTACAACAAGGAAAAATCACAATTTTTGAGCGTGGTCTTGAAGCGATGTTTGAAAAAAACCTGCACCAAGGAAGACTCGCTTTTACAACTGACCTCGCAACCGGAATTAAAGACGCTAAAATTATCATGTTGGCGCTGCCCACTCCCCCGGGTGAAGATGGCTCGGCTGATCTTCAATACGTGTTGCGCGTAGCAGAGCAAATTGGATCATTACTTAACGATTACACCGTGATTGTGAATAAGAGTACAGTACCAGTGGGAACAGCTGAATTAGTAAGGGAGAAAATTGCTAAAAGTGCTGCTGTAGAGTTTGACGTAGTTTCGAACCCAGAATTTTTACGTGAAGGTTTAGCAGTCGAAGATTTTATGAAACCAGAACGTGTAGTAATTGGAACCAAGTCAACAAAAGCAATTAAAATGATGGAACACTTATACGCTCCTTTTACCCGTCAGGGAAACCCTGTAATTATTATGGATGAACGTTCCGCAGAACTTACCAAATATGCTGCAAATGCCTTTTTAGCCACAAAAATTACGTTTATGAACGAGATTGCTAACCTCTGTGAAAATTTACAAGCCGATGTTGATTTGATCCGAAAAGGTATTGGCGCAGATAGCAGAATTGGTAAGCGCTTTCTTTTTGCAGGGATCGGATACGGAGGAAGTTGCTTTCCAAAGGATGTAAAGGCCCTTGTAAAATCTTCATCAGATGCCAACTATGATTTCAAAATTCTGAAGGCGGTGATGTCTGTGAATGATAAGCAAAAAACGAAGCTCATCGAAAGAATGCGAAAGTATTTTAATGGGTCGTTGAAAGGAAAAACAATCGCTATGTGGGGTCTTGCCTTTAAGCCACATACAGATGATATAAGAGAAGCGCCATCTCTATACATCCTCCAGGAATTAATTGATGAAGGTGCTGTAGTGAAGACGCACGACCCGGAAGCAATGGAGAACATAAAAAAGATTTTTGGTGATAAAATTCAATACAGAGAAAATCAATATGATGTACTTCAGGGAGCCGATGCGTTATTGATTGCAACCGAGTGGCCTGAGTATCGCAATCCTGATTTTGACAAGATGACAACGATCATGAAAAATAAGGTCATTTTTGATGGACGAAATCTATATGGATTGGAGGATATTCGTGAACTTGGGTTTACTTATTATAGTGTAGGCCGTGAAACAGTGAATGCAAGTAAATGAGTAAAAAAACCATCTTAGTTACCGGGGGTGCAGGATTTATTGGTTCGCACGTGGTGCGTTTATTTGCTAACAAGTACCCAGACTACACGATCATCAATTATGATAAACTAACCTATGCAGGGAACCTGGAGAACCTGCGGGACGTAGAGAATAAATCCAATTATCAATTCGTTAAGGGAGATATTCTTGATTTAGAGTTTTTGCTTGACACGTTTAAAAAATATCAAATCGACAGCGTCATCCATCTTGCTGCCGAATCCCATGTAGATCGTTCCATTCACAACCCGGATGAATTTGCTATTACTAACATCATCGGTACAATTCGTTTATTGAAAGCGACTCAAACTGCCTGGCAGGGGAACTACCAGGACAAACTGTTTTATCACATCTCAACCGATGAGGTTTATGGATCTATTCCATCCGGATACTTTACTGAAGAAACTTCTCTGGATCCCCGTTCGCCATACTCTGCCTCCAAAGCCAGTAGCGATCATTTTGTCTTGGCATTCAATAATAGTTATGGATTACCCGCTATGATCAGCCGCTGTTCGAACAATTATGGATCCTATCATTTTCCAGAGAAACTTATACCGTTGATGATCAACAACATTATCAACAACAAACCTCTCCCGGTTTACGGTAAGGGTGAGAACGTTCGTGACTGGTTGTTTGTAGAGGATCACGCGAAGGCCATCGATGCAATTTTTCATAAGGGTAAATCAGGAGAGATCTATAACATTGGCGGCAACAACGAGTGGAAAAATATCGATCTCGTAAAATTGTTGTGCCGTATTATGGACAAAAAATTAGACAGGGAAGAAGGATCGTCTGCATCCCTGATTACATATGTGAAAGACAGACCAGGTCATGATTTGCGCTATGCGATTGACCCTTCAAAAGTGATTAGCGAAACAGGCTGGAGACCAGAAATATCATTTGAAGAAGGCATTGAAAAAACCGTGGAGTGGTACCTGAATAATCAGGAATGGCTTAAAAATGTAACTTCGGGGGCATACCTTCAATACTATACTAAAATGTATCAGGATCGATGAAGGGAATCATTTTGGCAGGCGGCTCAGGCACACGATTACACCCGCTGACACTGGCGGTGAGTAAACAACTCATGCCGTTGTATGACAAGCCCATGATTTATTATCCATTATCGGTGTTGATGATGGCAGGTATCAGGGACATCCTGATCATTTCAACCCCTCATGATTTACCACTTTTCAAAAAATTATTAGGTGACGGCAAGCAACTTGGATGTGAGTTCACGTATGCAGAACAACCTTGGCCGGAGGGTCTAGCGCAGGCATTCATTATTGGTGAGAAATTTATTGGTCAGGATAGCGTTGCGCTCGTACTGGGAGACAATATTTTTTATGGATCAGGACTGATGAAGTTACTTCAGTCGTGCGCTGATCCAAACGGAGGAATTATTTTTGCGTATCACGTCAATGATCCGGAACGATATGGTGTAGTGGAATTCGATAGAGAGATGAAGGCAATTTCTATTGAGGAAAAACCAAAACAACCCAAGTCCAATTACGCGGTACCCGGACTTTATTTTTACGACAATGAAGTTGTTGCAATAGCCAAGGCATTAAAGCCCAGTCCGAGGGGCGAACTGGAAATAACCGATATAAATAACGCATATTTAAAAAAGAGAAAACTAAAAGTAGCCCCCATGAGCAGAGGAACTGCCTGGCTTGATACCGGAACATTTGATTCGCTATTACAGGCGGCAAATTTTGTTCAGGTTATTGAACAACGACAAGGTTTGAAAATAGGATGTATCGAAGAGATCGCTTATCGGCTGGGCTTCATTGAGGAAGAACAACTGTTGAGATTGGCGAAACCCTTGGAAAAAAGTGGCTACGGCCAATACCTTAAAAATCTTCCGGGGTACTGAATTGTCTTAAACTTTGATTTACCTGAATTGCTGTGATTACCATGATTCTACTGTAGGGTAAATCATGGTAATTCTTTTAATCACAGTTCAGACATTTTATTCATTGTAAATGACATTCAATAAAGTCTTGCCAACCACTCGCAAAGTTTCTTTGCTGATAATTTCCATGTTGTCCTTGCGCGTGTGATGGAAATCGCCAAAGCCCGTTATGGGTTCGTAACACACAATATCAATCATTGGTATTTTTCCAATTTCATTTACAAACTTGTGATCGTCTGTAATGAAACCAGCCTGAGCATTAGTGAAAACGTGAGAGAACCCAGAACGTGAGGCCGCGTTCCAAACTTTATCTACAACACTGGGGGCGTACTCCATCGAATAACCTTCTCTTGCGAACTGTGCATTTTTTCCGCCCACCATATCCAATAAAATTCCAAAGGAAGCAGCATAATTTGCTACATGCTTATTTTTTGACCAATGCTGTGAACCCAGACACCACGTAGTTTGTTCACCCTCTGAGTCTCCCCAATCTTCTCCATCAAAGAAAATAATGTCAATTCCTACTTCAAGCGCGGTGTCATTTTTAATTACTCGTGCAATTTCCAATAGTACTCCAGCACCACTTGCCCCGTCATTTGCTCCATCAAATGTAGAGGTTGGTTTCTCGGAATCACTATCTGCAAAGGGGCGCGTATCCCAATGTGCTGCCAGTAAAATCCTTTTTGTTTTTTCAGGATTAATAGAAGCAATGATATTTCTCAGGCTGAGTTTTTGATTGTCGTAAGTAGTGGCAGAAAATTCTTGAGTGATTACGGTTGCTCCGTATTTTTTGAATTGAGTTATAAAATAATCCCCCGCCTCTACGTGCGCTGCAGAGTTTGGAATACGCGGCCCAAAATCCACTTGCTTTTTTATAAAAAAATAAGCTGAATCATCATTGAATTCGGGGATTGTCACAGATTTCAAGGATTTCTCAGCCTCAGAAGTATCTTTTTTATCTTTCTCTCCTGTGCAAGACGCAAAACCGAAAGCAGCTATAAATACAAAAAAATTAATTCTCATACGTTTCAAATAAAGCGAAAATATTCTGTTAACTCTGAAACCTGCCTGCCGGTAGGCAGGATCAACAAATCCTGCTCCGTTTTGCGAAAATCTAAAAATAGATTACCTTTGCTTCACTTATATGAGATAATCAGAAGAGGGGACACAAGTCCCCTCTTTGTTTATACGCTTTTTTTATGGAATTGACGGATGAGATCAAAAAGCTGGCAGAATCGCATCTTAAAGATGAAAGCCACTTTGTGGTAGATGTAATTACCTCGCTCCGTAATAATCCGAAAAAGCTGCTGGTAATCCTGGATGGGGATAAAGGCATCAACATTGACAATTGTGCTGAGCTAAGTCGAAATCTTTCAGAAGCCTTAGATACGACAAACCTGGTAGATGGCGCATTTGTACTCGAAGTTTCAACACCCGGACTGGATCAGCCTTTGAAAAACAAGCGGCAATACGTAAAGAATGTGGGGAGGACAGTAAGAGTAAAGACAAAAGATAAAACTGTAGAAGGTAAACTTTCTGGCGTACACGAAAACAGAATTGAACTTCTTCAGCAGGTTGGAAGTGGTAAAAAAAGAGAAGAGAAAACAGTAGGAATTTCATTTGAAGACATTGATAAAACATTTGTGTTGGTATCATTTAAATAATAAATAATCGTAATGGACACTAGTACACTCATAGAGTCGTTTGCAGACTTTGCGAAACAAAAGAACATCGATCGCCCTACGATGATCAGAATACTGGAAGATGTATTCCGGAATATGATCCGTAAGAAATACGAGACAGACGATAACTTTGATATCATTGTAAACGCAGATAAAGGTGACCTTGAAATCTGGCGTTTCAGAGAAATCGTTGACGATAACTCGGAAGATATTTGGGAACATGATAAAATCGCGTTAACAGAAGCGCAAAAAATTGAACCCGATTTTGAAGTAGGTGAGGAAGTAGCCGAACAGATTTATTTGGAAGATTTTGGTCGCAGAGCAGTTACCACTGCACGTCAAACACTGATGCAAAAAGTGAAAGACCTGGAGAAAGATATCATTTTCCAGAAGTATAAGGATTTGGTAGGCGAGATCATTAATGGAGAAGTGTACCAGGTGCTCGGCAAAGAAGTGTTGTTGATTGACGCAGAAGGAAATGAAATCGCGATTCCACGCGGAGAGCAAATACCAAAAGATCGTTATAGAAAAGGAGAAACCGTGCGTGCCATTGTTCACAAAGTGGAAATGGTAAACGGAAATCCTAAAATCATTCTTTCCAGAACGTCTCCGGTATTTTTAGAGCGATTGTTCGAACAGGAAGTTCCAGAAGTGTATGATGGCCTGATCACAATTAAAAAAGCCGTCCGTGAGCCAGGAGAAAGAGCAAAAGTAGCTGTGGAGTCATATGATGATCGTATTGATCCGGTAGGTGCTTGTGTCGGTATGAAAGGCTCTCGTATTCACGCGATTGTTCGTGAGTTACAAAACGAAAATATTGATGTAATCAACTTTACCGAGAACCTTGAGCTTTTTGTATCGCGCGCGTTAAGCCCGGCAAAAATTTCAAGCATCAAAGTTGATAAAGACAATAACCGCATCATGGTGTATCTGAAACCTGATCAAGTTTCGTTGGCAATTGGTAAGGGCGGGTTGAACATTAAACTGGCAAGCAGGTTAGCCGGATATGAAATTGATGTGTTCCGTGAACTGGATGGCGCACAAGAAGAGGATGTGGACTTGGATGAATTCTCAGATGAGATTGAAAGCTGGGTCATTGATGAGTTGAAGCGCATCGGTTTAGATACAGCAAAGAGTGTGTTGGCATTAAATAAGGAAGAGTTAGTGAGAAGGACGGATCTTGAAGAAGAAACTGTTGAAAGTCTTCACAATGTTCTGAAAAAAGAATTCGAAGCGTAAAAATAGAAGCAAAAGCTTAACTTTTTAAGTCTTTAAAAAAGAATAATATTTGAGAATGGCAGAAGAAAAATCGATACGAGCAAGCCAGGCGGCACGAAAACTCAACGTTGGGTTACATACCGTTTTTGAGTTTTTGGCTAAGAAAGGGCATGAGGTTGAGAACAACCCCAATGCTAAACTTACGCCTGAGCAGTTCGCCATATTATCTAAAGAGTATGCTTCTTCCGCTACCGAAAAACTAGAAGCTTCAGGTCTTACCATTGGTGCGAAGCATGTTGATAATATTACCATTGAGACGGAGAAGGAAACAAAAAAACAGGTTGAAGAGGAAGAGAGTGTAATGATTAAAAATCTCGCTTCTAAAAAAGAAGAAGAGAAGCCTGAAAAAGTTGAACACGAACGTCCTGTACTGGAAGTCATTAAAGATCTTGGTAAAATAGAACTAGAAAAAAAGGGAGCAGCTACAACCCAAGATAAGAATA
>JANNQJ010000124.1:0-3644 GCA_031400675.1 Cyclobacteriaceae bacterium | reverse complement strand
TTGTTCATCAATTCCAATACCGTTATCACTGAAAATAGTTCGGCATCCATCGCGTGTAAATGTAATATCGATGGTAAGAAATGAGATTTTATCGCGATCTCGGTAACGAATGGCATTGGAGATAATGTTGCAAAAAATACTGGAAAGACGACTAGGATCTGATAAAAAGAGACCCCCTTCTTCAACGGAAAGATCAATTCGAATAGACTCTGCCCCACTCATGAAGTTCATTGATTGTATGCACTCTTCAGCAATTTTTTTGAACTCGACTTCCTTCAGGTTAATTTTTGACTTTCCATTTTTTGAATGAGCAATCATGTCGCTGATGGATTGATTCATTTTATCAATACTTAATTCCAATAAACTTAGATAATGATCTAAGTTTTCCCTCTCTGAATCTAATCGAATAAGAGAAAGTAAACCTTTTATTGACATGAGTGGCGCGCGCAAATCATGCGCAGCCAGATAGATAAAAGGATCACGTTCTATGATGAAGGGAAATTCCTTTATTACTTTCATCAATGAAACTATTTATACTATTTTTTATTCCGTAACATCAGCGGGCTGCTGGAATACTTGTTTTTCCTTTATTCCATTTTGTTCACCTACCCAGTTAATGGCCCGATCAAGTTCGCTGTGGTTGAAGCCTTTGAATTCGCCTGGAACTACTTTGCTAAATAATTCGGTGAACCATTTAATTCCATCTGTATCTGTAACAATCGCTGCGCGGTTCCACTTGTTTATATTGTTTAATCCTAGCATCGCGTCTCTCAGCCAGGCGCCTATTGTAAAATTTTTGAGCGGAGTGTTAACAACCAGCAGGTAATTAAGTTTATCTGTGCGTTGTACTAATTCATTTACAGCCGGTAAAACTACTTTATCGAAATCGGCTTTCGTTACCTCATCACTCGCCACAAATCCCACCATGGTATTCGGAGTATCTTTTAATTCTTTTATCATAACTTTTTAATGTTTAATAGGACTCTGATAAAAACATGCCATAAAAATATGTCAATTAGGGTACCAGTGAGCGTGTTTTAGACATAAAATGTCTATGCAATTACCCAACTGAATAAAAGGTGTGTTGTAAAATCCACGGTTTATAAAAAACGAACAGTAGACAAAATGCAATAGGCAGTCGATGTGACTGCCTATTGGTGCTGCTACTGCTACTTCTACTTTTAAATTATTCTAATACTCCGATCCTGTATTAGGCCCCATAAAACTTCCCCAATATGCACTGGATTTTTCCATGGCATGTGAATTTGTTTCTGGCCAATGATCCTTATCAAAGCCAGGTGCGTTTTCAAGTACTTCTTTATTTTGATTAAGGATAAAAGCGTGTCTGCTCGTATCAAGTTTCAAGACGTTAAACGGAACAGCAAAGAATTTTTCTCCGATGCCTAAGAATCCACCGTACTCGATAACCACATACTCGATTTTTCCGTTGTGCAGGTTTAACATTACGTCCTTTATGCCTCCTAAGTTTTCGTCTGAATTATTGTAAACCTTATTTCCAATAATTGTAAGGGCGGTTAGATACTTTACAGGTGTATTAGCCTTGTTTCCAGAGTCGTTCACTCCTGTGATATTGTCATTTTCTAAAGTCTCCATGCGTAAGTTGTTTAGTTATTTTTTAAGTTAATAGATTTTATATTTGCCCTTTCTCAGCTGCCTTTACCATTCTCTTATTTGCATAAATGGCAACTTCTACGCGTCTGTTTTCTGAATCATTCTCTGAAACGGGTTGCACTTCGCCATATCCTTCGGTGGTAATTCTGCTGTGTTTAACTTTCAGGCCTTCCAGATAGTATTCAACTGCATTCGCCCGCTTATCCGATAACGCTACATTGTAATCCTCAGCCCCAGTTTTGTCAGTGTGTCCTTCAATAAGCACGTTGGTATCATCGTACTTATTGAGTGTTTTCGCTAAAGAAGTCAAATTCTCTTTCGTCCCGGATGTAAGTGTATAGGAATCAAAGTCGAACATCAACCCTGAGTCGAATGTGATTTTAATACCTTCTCCAACACGTTCAACGGTTGCGCCTTTCAAATCTGCCTTTAATTCTGCGGCTTGTTTATCCATACGCTGGCCAATGAGCGCACCCGTAGCACCTCCAACGCCTGCTCCTATAATGGCTCCAACCGCTGTGTTTCCTGATTGCTTTCCGATAATTCCACCAATTACAGCTCCTGAACCTGCGCCTATCGCGGTTCCTTTTGCTGTGTTAGATGCCTTGCAGCCGAATAGAAATTGAATCGCGACCATCGTCACGATAATTCCAAAAAATATCCAGCGGCTGCTGCTTGATGTGCGTGTAGTTGTTCCCATGTTAGTAATCATTTAATTTTAACTCACGTACTCAAAATATGGTGCCAAACATGAATTTCTTTTTAGGGAATCAAAATGATACGATTAGGGTATTCATAGTGTGTATTAAAATTCACATCTGATAACCGATTGAGGTTAGATGTGCCCATTATGAGTAGTTTTAGTAAGCGTCTCTTAAGACAGATAGACAAGGGGAACGTTGTTCTAGAATGGATATCCAATCGCAATGTTTAAAATCAGGTTTTCTCTTCTCCAGTCCTTACTACCAAAATTGATTTCATCGATTACCCAACGGTCGTTCTCGTCACGATAAGGTTTGCGCAGTGGAAAAGAGAGGTCAAATCGCAATACAAAAAAGTTGAAATCAAAGCGCAACCCGAAGCCGGTACCAACTGCAATTTCTTTCAAGAATTTAGTTTTATTGAATTGCCCACCCGGTCTTAACGAATCTTCTTTGATAAGCCAAATATTTCCAGCATCTAAAAACGCAGCACCTTTAATTATTTTTACAATATCGAAACGATATTCAACATTCCCTTCCAGTTTAATATCTCCCCGTTGATCGATGAATACGATGGAGTCGTTTGCGAGGGAATTAAATGTACCTGGGCCTACTGAGCGTGCCGGAAATGCACGTAAGCTACTTGATCCTCCTACAGAGAACTGCTTAATGTAGGGCATGTTATCAGAATTACTGAATGCATATCCTACACCTGCTACTATGCGGGTGGCAATTTTGCTATGCTTGTCAAACTGCCGGTAGTAGCGACCGTCAAGTTGCGTGCGCACGTATTGTGAATAGGGAGCATTGAAGAATTTGTAGGGCTCCTGCTCTTCTGTAAATTTTATCGATTGAATCGCATGTGGAATATTTCCTGAAAGGTCTAATGCAGCGTTAAAGTAGTAATTGGATCTTTTTATTTTTTTTACATTGTATTTCTGCTCAATATCCTCATTCAATTGTGTGTTGATCGTGAAGGAATAACTGGAGCCTAAAATAAATTGATTTTGAAATGAATTTTTTAACGTAGGATTCGCTTCCAGTAATGCGTCAAATTCAGCTGATGTCTTCGTGCTTTGAACGAAGGTGATATCGATCGGAAACAGCTGATGTGTTTTGAGTGCTGTTTCCCTCCAGGTATAGCCAGCGCTTA
Organism: Cyclobacteriaceae bacterium; assembly: GCA_031400675.1. Lineage (GTDB taxonomy): Bacteria > Bacteroidota > Bacteroidia > Cytophagales > Cyclobacteriaceae > UBA2336. Next base: position 158 of record JANNQJ010000124.1, on the reverse strand, counting down.
TATTGGAAGAATTCAACCGAAAGTATTGAAGTCGCTGTTGAAAACTGTAGCCTACCTTCAATTGCGTTTGAGGAAGGTATTTAGCGGAATTGTATCGTATTTTGAATGGAGTAATAAAGCGGGGAACGGAAAGGCTCGCCTCAGCCCCAATTTCAACT
>JANNQJ010000123.1:0-6263 GCA_031400675.1 Cyclobacteriaceae bacterium | reverse complement strand
ATCAAAGTGTTATCTTCGTTTCACTGCGATGGTTGAATGCATGTTAGCTCCTGGTTAGCCCAGCTACGGACGCATACACTCACGTTGAAATTGGTTTTCGTACCAAGTTGATTTACCACCTCTCGCATGAATTATCACCATGGTGGTTTGAAGATGCCGTCCAACTAAAACAAAAAGACGGTGCTAAACTGACAGACGAATATGAACAGCAAAAAGGTTATTGGATTGACCCTTGCGTTGAAGACCAGTTTAGATTAGTCGTGTATTTCGCAAATACAAATGACACGAAAAAAACGTGGTGAGACTTTACCGAAGAACGAAAAATGTTTCGCACTGAAAAAGGTTATCCAAAAAGCAGACCTCAAAAAGCGTGGTCTGAAACATTAGGATATGAACGAAAAGACAATAAAAGCAGCCATTAACATGAACTTGTGCAAGTTTGACGCGTCATCCTGGGAATTAGCCAATTTAGGAATAGCGGAGAGGCTTTGCATTTGGAGAGATTACATCAAAAAACCAATCACTAAGTAAGCACCAGAGCTGATGCATAGCGCCAGCAATGCATAAGGCAATTGCGTCAGGGCATGCTGCATGTTAGGAACGTTTGTGGCAGATGCTGACAAAATGGTGGAATCACTAAAGAAACCCGTGTTTGAGCCAAATGCACCAGCGCATACGACTACACTAACAGCCACCCATACGTTGACACCCAATGCATTACCTAAACCAACAATTAACGGAATGGCAATGACATATAAATCCCATGAGGAGCCCGTTAGAAAAGCTATCGCTGACAATGTAAAAAAGGCAATGACCGGAAAAAGTTCTTTGCTCATATAAGGTTGCACATGGGCAATTACATATTGTACCAAATGCAAATCGTCGTTCACAAGCTTTAAGGCAAAAGCAAGTATGACTAAGACAATTGGAAATAAAATGGTATTAAATCCCTGCAAAATAGACTCAGAGAGCTGCCGAAGTGTCAATGCCCTATCTAAAAACAAGTACATAAACACAAAGAAGTTTGCGATGATTGCGCCCTTTAATGCATCGTAATCGAAGTAAACGGTGGCGGAAATTAACACCACAATCGGAGCAATGAAGTAGGTCATTTTTGCTTTCGCTGAAACAGGTTCTGCTTGTGTATCGGTGATATGCCTATCATCTGGCGGAACCGTTACACCCCCAGCTGCGCGAAGTTCAGCTGCTTTCATTCTTCCGATAATGGGGAACCAACCCATCGCCACGAAAAACACAAGGGTAATGCCCACAAAACCAAATACCATGTAGGGTATAGTGTGCATGTACCCTATCATCCCTTCTCCTTTTGGCACCAGGCCCTCCTTTTCTAAAATACCACTAATAAAAATAGACCATGTAGAGATGGGAAGAAGAATACAAAGGGGTGCTGAAGTAGCATGCACCACGTACGCAAGCAATTCTCGCGAGATTAAAAACTTGTCAGTAATTTTTTTCATGGCGTTTCCCACTGCCAATGAATGAAGATAATCATCAACAAAAATCAAAAGACCCAATATCCAGGCTGCTACAAGCGCACTTCTTCTGTTTTTCACATACTTCAACAAGAAAGAACTGAGGCCTGCGGTACCGCCACCCCGTATCATCATGGTGATAAGCGAACCATACAGCATACATACCAAAATTACCCAACCGCTATTTTTATCAGTAAGCGCAGCGGTTAGGTGCTCAATGAATTTGTTTAGGAACTCCCCTTCATGTGCAATAACACAGCCAACCAGGATCCCAATTATAAGCGGCTCGAATGATGAACGGGTCACAGTTGCTAACACAATGACAACAAAAACCGGAAGGAGAGTTAATAGACCGTAGTCGTTCATGGGTTGTTCGTGCTTGCTCTTTTGTTAGCCCTCATTTCATTCAATCGCGGCAATGCCGAACAGGAAGCTACGCTACTCCAATACTAATTAGTTTCCTTTCCGTGTATTCAAGCAACCCTTCTTCGCCACATTCATAGCCAGTACCGCTTTGCTTCCATCCACCAAACGGTGCCTCAAACGCCTGAGGATACCACTCATTTACTCCCACTAAACCAAATTCCAGTTGCTCGGATACCAATATGGATGTTTTTAAGTTATTTGTCCACACGTAAGAGGCTAAACCATATTCTGTAGCATTGGCTAAATGTAAGGCTTCCTCCATGGTTTTAAACATTGTAACAGGCATTACAGGGCCAAATATTTCCTGATTGAACACGGGACTATCGATGGCCGTATTCTGAATGAGCGTAGGCAAATGAAAGTATCCTTTTGCGAAATCCCCCCGCGTTCCACCTACCACTACGTCCGCGCCTTTTGCTTTGGCCTCAGCCAATAACTTTTCAAGGTTTGCGCGTTGATTTTGGTTAATCATCGGACCCATGTCAACACCTTGCTCCAAGCCAAATCCCACCTTAATTTTTTTCATTCGGTTCGATGCGTGCATTACAAACTCATCAGCAATCGATTCGTGTACCAGATATCGCTGTGGTGAAATACAAACCTGACCGGCATTGCGAAGTTTTGCTGAAACAGATTCTTCGGCTACCTTCTTCACATCCACATCAGGAAATACAAGTACTGGCGCATTACCACCTAGCTCAAGTGCCAACCGTGTATTGGTTTTTGAAGCCCCATCCATCAATATTTTCCCAACTCGCGTGCTGCCCGTAAAAGAAATTTTTCTTACCACAGCATTCTCCAACATTTCTTTACCTATCAAATCAGATTGCCCATTCACTAAATTCATAACGCCTTTCGGCAAGCCCGCTTCGTGCAGGCATTGCACAAGATTCATGGCCGTTAAGGGTGTATACTCTGAGGCTTTCGCCACCACAGCGCAGCCGGCACCTAACGCAGCAGCCCAGCACCTTGCTGGATTGTATGCCGGAAAATTCCATGCAGTAATCGCACCCACCACTCCCAACGGCTGATGGATTACACTCATTCGCTTGTTGTTTCGATTGGCAGTTACAATCCTTCCGCCATGGCGTTTACCCTCTTCAGCATACCACTCAAAAAAGTTTGCTGACACACGCCACTCACCAATCGCTTCTGCCAGAGGCTTACCACTTTCAAGCACCGTAGTTTTGGCATAGCCGTCCAATCGTTCAAACATTAGTGCTGCCGCCTTCTTCAAAATCACCGCCCGATCAAATGGATTGGTTTTTGACCAAACTTTAAATCCTTCCTTGGCTGCATCAATAGCCGCACGACAATCTGCATAGCTACCGAACGGGACCGCTACAATTGTTTCTTCTGTTGCCGGATTTATGACGTCCCACGTTTTTTCATTCGATGCATTAAGCCACTCTCCGTTGATGTATTGCTTGTACGTTGTCTCCATGAACAATAAAAAAGTTTAGAAATCAGAATATGCTTGAATGCCATCAACGAAAGCTGAAATTACTTTAATTGAGTCAATTCGCTCAATTGGTGTTTCTAAAGGGTTTCCATTTAGCACAATAAAGTCGGCAAACTTGCCAACTGCAATTGAGCCCTTCACAGACTCTTTCACCTCCGCAAAAGCGCTACCAACGGTATATGCATGAATTGCTTCTTTCAGCGTAATAGCCTCATCTGCAGAAATTACGCTTCCAATGGCTGTTTCTCTGGTAAGAGATGCTTTGATGCCTTTCCACGGGTTTATGTTCTTAACAACAGGCGCATCGGTTGAAAAGGCAACAGGAATATTTCTGTCAAGTAAGGTGCGAACCGGGTAGCATCGTTTGAGATACTCATCATCCAGTGAACCAATAAAATTCTCGCCCAGTTCATCCAAAAATATTGTTTGGGACACCGGCACAAAACCATACTTCGCTACATCGCTAATATTTTCATCAGAAGGTAACCCAAAGTGTTCGATTCGATTGCGCGTGTTACCGAATGATTTGTGTAATTCTTTGTATACATCAATAACCAGGTCTAACGCAACATCGCCAATGGCATGTGTGCCAATTCGAAAACCCTTTTGCTGTGCATCTGTCGCCAAGGCTAGATAATGCTCACGATTTAATCGCAAAATTCCCCTATCTGTTGAATTACGATACGGTCGCTTGATAGCTGCTGTCTTTCCGCTCAAGCCACCGTCTGAAAAGAATTTAACCGTGTTCACGGTCAACCAGTCTGATTCAACCTTATCAGGAACCGGATAAGGCTCGTTTCCGCCATCAGGTAACAGGATTGGCATCAAGTTCATCCGGATGGGTAACTCACCCTCGTCATACAATTCGTAATAGGCCTCCAGCAATTCAGGATGAACGGCTGGATCAGTTGCACTTGTAACGCCAACACTTAAAAGTTTTTTGGCGCCCAATTTTATCATGCGCTTGTAAGCATCTTTGCCGGGCGGTGGAATATGGGTTGTGATGAGCCCCAATGCAGTCTCATAAAAAATCCCTGTAAGTCCGCCTACATGTGTTTTACCAATAATTCCACCATCTGGTGCGGTTGAGTTTGTAGTCACATTCGCCTTTTGCAAGGCTAAAGTATTGACCACTGCAATATGGGCGCACGTGCGAATTAAATAGATGGGATGTTCCGTGCTGATGATATCTAAATCTTCTTTTTCCGGCATTCGCTTTTCAGCTAACACGACTTCGTTAAAGCCACGCCCGACTATCCAGGTTCCGGCAGGGAGCGTATTGGCTACTGCTTTAACCTTTTTCTGAAGATTTGAGATGGATTCCACTCCACGCAAATCAATAATAAATGAATCCAGTTGCCCGACTTTCCAAACATGGATGTGCGCATCGTTGAACCCGGGTAGCACACATTTTCCTTGCAAGTCAATAGCTTTTGTCGCCTGATACTTTTGCAATTCCTGAGTTGAACCTACCGCTACAATACGTCCACCTTCCACAAGCATAGCAGAAGCCTGAGGTTGCTCAGGTTGTTGAGTGAGAATGACGGTGTTATAATACAGGGTAGATGCCATTTAATGAATTAGCATACTTTTACATTCAATTTTCATCGCTTGTTTTCATTGTCTGTACTAAGGCAATCGACACAAATATCAATTCAGCTTCTGAAAAAGTAGACCGAAGGCTATTGGCTACCGACTTATTTATGCAGAAGCTCGCGCAATGGCTGCCTCCAGTACGTCTAAACCTTCGTGCAATTGATCCTCGGTGATTACTAAAGGAGGCAACAATCGAATACAATTGCTGAACAATCCGGCTCGGATTAATATTAACCCATTAGAAACGGCATCTTTTACAATTTTCAAGGTTAAATCCATGTCAGGTGCTTTTGTCTTTCTATCCTTCACAAACTCAACTAGCCGCATGGCACCTAAACCACGCACATCACCCACGATGGAATACTTTTCTCTCCATTGAGCCAATCGGCTTTCCATGATTTTTCCAACATTCTCAGCGTGACTCAAGAAGCCAGGAGACGTCATGGTTTTAATAACTTCTATGGCGGCCACGCATGTTACAGGTGAACCTCCGTAGGTTCCGCCAATTCCGCCTAAGTGAACCGAGTCCATAATTTCGGCTTTCCCAACCGTTGCTGAAATGGGCAAACCCGCTCCTAACGATTTTGCTGTTGTGATGATGTCAGGTGCAATTCCATAGTGCTCACAGGCAAACAATTTTCCTGTTCTGCCAAATCCGCTTTGTATTTCATCACAAATCATTACCGCGCCAGACTCACTACAAATATTTCTGATTTCTTGTAAAAACCGCTGAGGCATTGGAATAAATCCGCCTTCGCCTTGCACCGGCTCAATTAAAATGGCAGCTAAATCAGAGGGGTCAACCTGACTAATTAGCGCATTACGCAAATTCTTGATTGAGAAATCAATGAATTCATCTTCTGTCATCTGGTCAGGCTTGCGATATAGGTTTGGCGCGGGCAATCTGTATATGTCGCCTGCAAAAGGGCCGAAGCCTTTTTTGAATAAGCCATGTTTGGATGTTAAGCTCAAAGTCAACGAAGTTCTTCCATGATAGCCACCTTCAAAACAAATAACACCCCTTCGCTTCGTATAGTAGCGCGCTATATTCACTGCGTTTTCAACAGCTTCGCTTCCTGAGTTTGCTAATAGGGTTTTCTTAGGAAAGCCTCCTGGTGTAACCTTGTTCAATAATTCGCAGAGCGCCACCATTGGCTCAAACGTAGTAACCAATGCACATGTATGAATATATTTCTCTGCTTGCTCTTGAATTGCCTTTACTACGTTGGGTGCGCAATGTCCAATATTTATTACACCTATCCCTCCGGCAAAATCCAACAACGTAT
>JANNQJ010000122.1:0-4465 GCA_031400675.1 Cyclobacteriaceae bacterium | reverse complement strand
TGACATTCGCGGACCGCTTGCGAGTTTGAAAGGAATTTGCAGTGTGGCAATCATGGATGTAAAAGATCCGCTTGCGCTCGATTACCTGAATAAGCTTGACATCTCTTCTGGCAGACTCAATGTTATACTTACGCGTCTTCTTATCGTTAACCAGATTAATAATGCAGTTCTGGGAAAGGAGCCGATTGATTTTAAGTCCATTGTGGATGATGTGATTTTGCTGGAAAAGAAGAAAGGACTCCCCACCAGGTTTGAAATTAGAAAGGATATTCAACCCGATATTATCTTACAGTCGGATAAGGATCTGGTCAGGATTATCCTGGAAAACCTCATTGATAATGCCATTAAATTTCATAACGATTCAGAGCGTATGAATCCCTTCGTTCACATTACAATCAGTACAGAGAAAGGGAAGGGTGTGAATATTAGTGTGATTGATAATGGTATTGGAATTGCAGAGGCGAAGCCCGATAAAATATTTCAGATGTTTTCCCGTGCTTCAGAGCGATCCGGAACGGGCGGCATTGGCCTTTATCTTTCAAAACTTGCAACAGAAAAGTTGGGCGGACAAATTCATTTGCGCACAACCCCCGAAGGGTACACGGAATTTTTTGTTTCCTTTCCTTCCAAAATCCCTTTGACCTAAATACAGTTACCGGTAACGGGTTATCTTTGCACAAATTATTTCAATGAAGACTTTTAAGAGGCATACAGTAACTGCAGCGCTCCCATACGCCAATGGCCCGCTTCACATTGGGCACATTGCAGGTGCCTATCTTCCTGCCGATACGTATGTCAGATTTCTGAGATTGAAGGGTGAAGATGTTGTTTTTATTTGCGGATCAGATGAACATGGTGTAGCAATCACGCTTGGGGCTAAAAGGGAAGGTGTGTCACCACAGGTATTTGTGGATAAGTACCACAACATGATGAAGAAAGCGTTTGAAGATTTTGATATTGGATTCGATATATACTCGCGTACTTCAAAGCCAATTCATTACGAAACTGCTCAGGAGTTTTTTAAAACGATTTATGATAAAGGACTTCTTACAGAAGAAACTTCCGATCAATATTATGATGAGCAAGAAGGTATTTTTTTGGCGGACCGTTACATCATTGGTACGTGTCCTAATTGCGGCCACACGAATGCATACGGAGATCAATGCGAAAAATGTGGAACAAGTTTAAGCCCTAGACAACTAATTAATCCGCGTTCTACTGTTTCAGGTAATACGCCTGTATTAAGACCTACTAAGCATTGGTATTTTCCTTTGGATAAGTTTGAAAGCTGGCTAAGAGAATGGGTTGTGGAGGGCCATAAAAATGACTGGAAGAGTAATGTATACGGTCAATGTAAATCGTGGATTGATCAAGGGTTGCAACCACGATCCATCACACGGGATTTGGATTGGGGTATACCTGTACCACTGAAAGAGGGTGCTGGAAAAGTTCTGTACGTTTGGTTTGACGCACCTATCGGTTATATATCAGCCACAAAAGAATTAAAAGGGAAGGACTGGGAAAAGTACTGGAAGGATCAAGACACTCGGCTTATCCATTTTATTGGTAAGGATAATATTGTTTTCCATTGTATTATTTTTCCTTCGATGCTGAAGGCTGAAGGAAGTTTCATTCTTCCAGACAACGTACCCGCGAATGAATTTCTAAATTTAGAAGGTGATATAATTTCTACTTCACGCAACCACGCTGTTTGGTTGCACGAATACTTAGTGGACTTCCCCGGAAAAAAGGATGAATTAAGATACGTTCTTACCTCCATTTCACCCGAAACAAAAGATGCCGACTTTACCTGGAAGGATTATCAGCAAAAAGTAAACAGTGAGTTAGTAGCCATTCTCGGAAACTTTGTGAACCGGGTGATGGTACTTACCTGGAAGTACTTTGACGGAAAAGTCCCTTCTTCGCATGAACTGCCCAATACGGACGACAGAAGAAAAAGAATACTGGGTGTCTACAATAAAGCCCATGAAGATTTGAATACATCGGTGAAAGAGATGATCCGAGCGTTAAACGATTTTCGTTTCCGGGAAGCTCAGTTTCATATGATGAACTTGTCGAGGATCGGCAATAAGTTTTTAGCCGAGACTGAACCCTGGAAGCTAGCGAAGGAAGACATGGAGGCTGTTGGATGCATCTTAAACTATGCGCTTACTGTTGTTGGAAACATTGCCATAGCGTGTGAACCCTTTTTACCAGAAACGGCTAAAAATATCAGAATTCAATTAAACGGTGCTTCCATTGATTCGAAATGGAATGAATTCTGGAAGAGAGAAAAATTGATAGAGCCCGTACCGCAACATCATGCGTTGGGTAAAGCTGAGCTATTGTTCAGGAATATTGAAGATGAAGAAATTGAAAAGCAGACCGCAAAGCTAAGAAAAACAAAAGCCGACAATGCCATGGAAGAATCAAAACCTGAAACCTTAGTAAAATCACTCAAGCCTGAAGTAACCATTGATGATTTCTCAAAACTTGATATTCGGGTAGGGAAGGTCTTAGCTGCTGAGAAGATGGAGAAGTCTGACAAACTGTTAAAGCTTACGATTGATACGGGTATAGACAAGCGGACTGTTTTAAGTGGCATTGCTAAACATTATTCGCCTGAAGAAATGGTGGGAAAGCAGGTAACACTGATTGCCAACCTGGCACCGCGCAAAATGATGGGCATTGAATCACAAGGGATGGTGTTAATGGCGGAGGACTCCGATGGAAAGCTGAGATTACTTCAACCAAGCGAAGTTGTAAATCCAGGCTCTGTTGTGAATTGAAAAGCGTAAATAACTATTATTAATTAACGATTAACGGATAACTGTTAACTGTTGAAGAGGCTCATCGTCTTTGCAGCCCCAATTGAACAAAAAGAAAGAATCATTTCGGAAGCCTTATCCATCAGAAAGGGTAGTTCTTTAAATTCTTCTTTTGAGAAATTGCTGAGTACATAATCTTTCTGGTGGCCTTTGTTGAATGCATCCCCAATCCCAAAACGGAGTCTTGCATAATCTTGTCCACCCAATAGTTCTTCCAAGTTCTTGAGTCCGTTGTGTCCGGCCGCGCTTCCTTTCTCTCGCATGCGCAGCGTTCCAAAGGGTAATGCCAGGTCATCCACAATCACGAGTAGGTTCTCTTTGGGAATTTTTAACTCACTCAGCCAATACGAAACTGCTTTGCCACTCAAATTCATATAGGTTGTGGGCTTAACAAAATGAATCTGTCTGCCTTTATATTTTAATTCTGTTTTTTCGGCATGTCTACTTAATTCAAAAGCTAACTTGTGCTGATCGGCCAACCTGTCCAGAACTAAAAACCCAATATTATGGCGGGTTAATTCATACTCCGGCCCAATGTTACCGAGGCCTGCAATCAAGTACTTCATGTTAATTTGAAGAGTTAGGATTTGAAGATTTGAAAATTATTGATTACTCCGAAGCCAATGCAATTTTAGGTATAAAAAAACCTTCCCAAAAATCAGGAAGGTTCTTTTGTTAGGAGGCTTGGACTATTGTAATCTTCAAATTTTCAAATTGATTACTTCTTACCCTCGTCCTTCTTAGGAGCTTCTTTCTTTGCATCAGCAGCGGGAGCAGTAGCACCAACTGCGCCTGCAGCTGGGGTAGCACCTTCAGCCGGAGCGGCAGCAGCAGTCTCGGCAGCCTTGGCAGCATCTTCGGCAGCCAACTTAGCAGCGCGAGGTACTTCCACCGCAGCAATAGCCGATTGCTTCGGATCGATGAATTCTAGTCCTGTCATTTTCATATCAGAAACTTTAATCGCGTGATGGAAGTCAAGTTCAGATACATCTACATCAATGTGGTCGGGCATGTCTTTCGCGAAACCGTACACTGTTAATGCAGCCTTTTTTCTTACCAATGCGCCACCTTTTTCAACACCGGGTGCTTTACCTACCAGTCGGGTAGGGATGCTCATTTTAATTTTGCGGTCTTCGGTAATCTTCAGAAAATCTGCATGAAGGATTATTTCACTCACAGGGTGAAACTGTACTTCCTGTAAAATTGCTTTGCTCTCTTCACCTTCTACGTTCAGGTGAACAAAGTGGGCTTCGTTGGTATACACTAAATCACGGAAAAGGATCATGGGCGCATAAAAATGCACTTGTTCATTTCCGCCATACACTACGCAGGGGACACAGCCTTCATTTCTCAAACGTTGAGATTCAGACTTGCCGAGATTCGCTCTTTTATACCCTACAATCTCGATTGTTTTCATACTTATTTATGGTTTTAGTTAAATTATAAACGAATAAAGAGTGAGCTGATGGATTCATGATCGTGAATTTTACGAATCGCTTTTGCGAATAAATCAGAAACCGACAATACTTTAATTTTTGATCCTTTTTGTTTTAGTGGGATTGTATCGGAAACAACAATCTCTTCCAATACCGACCCATCAATAGTTTCATAAGCTTTGCCTGAAAGAACAGGGTGTG
>JANNQJ010000121.1:0-4734 GCA_031400675.1 Cyclobacteriaceae bacterium | reverse complement strand
TGGCAGGATTCGTATCTTCGGAGGAGGGTTGCAACGGGCAACGCGTCAGTAGAGGAAAACAATTAGGCTTGGCGCCTGTTATTTAGACTTAGCGAAGGAGAGTTGCTATAAAAAGCGCACTTTTAGCGCTAGTTGCTAGATTTGTCTCGGCAGTTTGATTTGCTCAGACTAAGATTGTTGATAGTGGTAAAGCATAACTACTGACGTGCCTGGAGATTAAGTCTATTTAACTGTAGAAGATTTAGAAGTAGAATTGGTTTTGTAAAAGTATTTGACGGTGTAGTAAGTAACGCACCTGTTCTTTGTAGGAGTTTCATTTGTTAAGACTAACGGTTGACGAGTAGTAGTTTGCTTTCTATCATTTATCTTTCATCCATCAAATTCTAAAATAAATATTATAATGTTCAAAAAATTTTCTCCCACAGACAAGCTGCTATTTATTTCTGCTTTTCTTTCTCTGATTTTTTCTGAAATATTATACTTTAGACAAGAGCCAGAAGCTGCTATTTTTATAGGCATTTGGGTGCCTTCGATACTCGCTTTCGGAATCTATCTAAAAGTTCTAAACAACAGGAAAGATGACTGAGCTGATACCCTATTTTGCAGCATTGATTACGTTATTGTTTTCAGCAGGATTCTATTTTAGCTTGAAAGAGTTTAAGAAGTTAAAATAGTTCCATTGTCTGTAGAACCTAAAACGAAATATGTCGGCGGACAGGAAACGACTTTCAATTAGTAGCCAATTACCAGTGAAATGAAAAATTATACCATTTTAGTTCAAATCATAATCGCTTTGTCTGTGAATTACGTTTGGATATTTCGATTGGAAAATGTCATTAAAGAGTTTAAGCAATTCGGATTGTCCGACTTAACACGCAATATCGTTGGGGCAATGAAGATATCTTTGTCCGCACTACTCATTGCCGGCATTTGGTATCCCCCCTTAGTTTTTATTTCGTCGCTGCTGATGGGCGTCTTTATGCTATCTGCTCAATTTTTCCACTTTAAGAATAGTAGTACAATGCAAAAGCGAGCACCTTCTTTATTCCTGCTGCTAGCTTGTCTTTTTGTTGCTTTAGCATCTTCAAATGTTATCTAGTTTTGTATTTATTTAATGTTCTTATTCTTATTTCGAGTTTATCTTTCTTTGCTTACGGGATATCTTACTTTATAGACCCTCATATGAAAAGCGAATTCAAGCGCTTTAAGTTGGAGAGATTTGGATTGCTTACTATCGTGTTACAATTGTTGGGTGCTTTAGGTTTATTGGTCGGTTTATGGTTCAATCCAATCTTAATTATCTCGGCAGGTGGTTTGGCAACACTCATGTTGTTAGGGCTGTTGGTAAGGGTGAAATCGAAGGATGGTTTGTTGATTTCATTGTCGGCGTTATTCTTTTTCGGCCTGAATTCTTACTTATTCCTAAAGGCGTTGGATTTACTTTGAAGAAATGTATGCCAGCCAACTGATCATACAGACATCAATTCAAATTTATAACAATTCTGAAATGAAAAAATTAAATGAAATCGGCCTTGACGAGGCGAAGGCTAGAAAATTAGCTGAAAAACTCAATGAGCTCCTGGCCAACTATTCTATTTTTTATCAGAATACCAGAGGGTACCACTGGAATATTAAGGGTGAAAAGTTTTTTGAACTACACTTGAAATTTGAAGAGCTATACAATGACTTGTTTGTAAAAATTGACGAAGTAGCAGAAAGAATTCTGACGTTAGGGCATGCCCCAAGCCACAACCACACTGACTATAGAGTAATTTCGAAAATATCGGAAAGCACTCAGATTAGCAATGGTGTGAATGCGATAGAGGATATTTTGGCTTCCTTCAGGATCATAATTATTCTTCAGCGCGAATTACTTTTATTGTCAAGCGATGCCGCAGACGAAGGCACAAACGCACTGATGAGTGACTATATCAGGGCACAGGAAAAGTTAGTTTGGATGTACTCTTCGTTCTTAGATAAGTAATAGATAAGTAATCGGAAGTTCTGTTTCTTAGTTCATGACATTCTGCACTTCTTCCAATACGAGAAAAACGAATTGGAATACCCTTCTACATCAGGATAGATCCAATCTCTCCTGTCCTTAGTCCCCGGATAATAGTCGAAGGCGGGATGCTCTTTTGAAATTATTCCATTCTCACCTAGAGTTGACTCTTCATAGAGCATTTTTAATTCAGAAGCTTCACCCACCACCACTTGACAGTTTGGAATGATTTGCGAAAGGTTTAAAATAAACTCAAACACCTTTTCACTGACGGGATATTTTTGAAAGTGCGATGGTTCTAGTAATAGAATTCTATTTGCAACTTGATTTTTTCGCCAGTTCGGATCAAGGTTGTATGAGTTGTAAATGAGTGTAAGTTTGTTCGAATCGATTGCCGGTTTGGGCACAATAGGTAAGTTCGTCTTTAAGTTCAAGACGACTGATGATTTTAAAGCATCAGGCACCGGACAAATGGCCAAAGTTTCTGTTGGCGTATCCAGAAATGTATGGATCTGACTTGTGTGCGTGTATCGGTTGATGTTCTCTTGATTGCAATAATATTTTTTGGAGGAAAATGTGCCGGCCACCCACTGCCAACTACAGGTATTACTGGCCAGGTCGCCATCCAACAAGTGATAATACATCCACCGTGCCGATGCAGACCAATGTGCCTTGCCAATATTGCAGGCTATACTCGCAACATACATACGCACATGGTTGTGCATGTAGCCTGTTTCGTAAAATTCGAGGATCTTTTTGTCAATGACAGCAATCCCAGTCTTTGCATCTGCAATCGCTTTAATCATTTGCCGGTGCATCACATCGGTTTGGGGCTGTTTTATATCTTGAAATAGCAAATCGCCTTTCGCTTGCCACACACGCTGGAAATATTCTCGCCACGCCAATTCTTGTAGGAATTTTTCTATCGAGGCCGAAGGATGCCCTTTCTCCAGTACCAAATCTTGTATTTGCTTTACGCTAATTACCCCGCGCGAAATGTAAGGTGATAAATACGTGACCGCTCCATCTATAAAGTTCCTTGATTTACCGTATTGAACAGGATTGATTTGATTGACACGTTCAATAATCGAATTGTAGTCGGTAGGAAAGGCGATAGATTTTTCCTCCAGCGGAGATAATTTATTCATCGCTTACTGATTTTATTTCCTGAGATAGTTTTTTGACGGGTAGATTTAAACCGGCCTTTCTCTAATTGACTTACAGTTTGGTGCTTGGTTGCGCGTCCATTCGTTCGTTTGCGCCACATTTTAAAGCTGCTGTCTTTCATGTGTTTGCGCATTAGGGCAATTACCTCTTTCTCCAAGAGGCCAAACTGAAGTTCAATGGCCTCAAAAGGTGTTCGGTCTTCCCACGCCATTTCTATAATGCGGTCAATGTCTTGATCAGAATGTATTTCTGGTTTCATTTCCTAGTTTAGCATCAGCCCCAACTTCCTGCTTCGCCTCACGGCTAGGTGTCGAATGTCTACCTTTAACATAATTGCAACTATTTTGTTCCTACCATTAGAAGCCATTTACGTGCTATCCATCTATGCAGTTGAGTAAAAAATTCTTGGACAAACAACGGCTAAAAGGCGATTCCGCTGCGGACCGTTTGGTAGCAGCCACTTTTGCCGGTGGAAAACAGGCTATTCTGTATGGGTTGCTGAAATTGGACGAAATGGAAATCGAAAAACAGTCAAACTCTACTTTAAAAGAATTCCTGATTTGCAGGAAGATAAACCCAATCTGGTTTAACCAAAGGAAATTGCAAAATGGTCAACGACTATTTAAACAATATGCATTAGAAATGATGACCTTGCTCGGTGCGATGTCTTTGCCCTATTGCTATGCAGCATCGCCCGGAAATAAAGCATTGTATCTTTCTGATAAAATGCGGAAGGCGCCAGGTAAACGACTAATGGACACTGCTTCCTTTGTCATCAATGTATTGACGCCCGGAAGTTTGGAGGATAATGAGGCCGGCCAAATACATATTAATAAGGTCCGGCTCATTCATGCGCTGTCCAGGTACTATCTTAAAAAGCAGCCACAATGGGATATGAAGTGGGGGCAGCCCATCAACCAAGAAGATATGGCCGGCACCAATTTGGCTTTTTCGTATGTGATCTTATTGGGTATGCAACAGTCTGGTTATATTCTATCACAAAAGGAGAAAGAGGACTTTCTTTTTGCATGGCGCTATATTGGTTATCTGCTAAACATAAACGAAGACTTGCTGCCCGCTTCAATTGCAGAAGCTAGACAGCTGGCGACTTCCATTAAAAACAGGAATTTTAAGAAAACAGAAGAAGGTATAATCCTTACCTCCGAATTGTTGAGTTATTACAAAACGAGTGTTCCTCCATCGCAGGCGGAGCTGGTGCCCTCGCAAATACGATTTTACCTGGGTAATGAAGTCGCCGAGATGATTGGGCTCACGAGCGATCCTATTAAGGATCGAATTGCAACTTCTATCAGCATGTTTAAGTCGCTGCAGAATATGCTAAAGGTTCAACCCAGCAGTTATCAAGATATGCTTTTGCAGCATTCACTATTGAAGAAGAAGTTCGCGAAACAATAGTTCCCGCATGTTCTTCGTGCCTCCGTAGTGGATTATTCAAGAAAATTTCGATTGTTAAATAAACTCATTGCTTTGGGGAGCCCCTCGTCCAGCATCATTTCGAGCATTTCCAGGCCGCCATCCAGTATCCGTGGCACTGTTTCCATCTC
>JANNQJ010000120.1:0-11403 GCA_031400675.1 Cyclobacteriaceae bacterium | reverse complement strand
GATGTCGGGCATCGAAATACTTCTTCTTCAATTCACTGATTTTCTGCTTGACCTCTTCTTCTGATTCTACCGGAAACGCAAATCCCAGGAATTTACTTCCCTTCTCTTTATATATACCCTCCGAAGGGCCTTTTATGGTTCGGTATGAAAAAATCATCCTGTAACTTGCTACCGCTGTTTTCCGTCTAAATATTAGAATAAATTCGGTCGCGTTTATGCAACCTTGAAGGTTAACCCTTGTCTGTTTACCGTAAAGCCAAAAAAATGAGAAAAATACTATCCCTGATTATCGCATTTGTCCTGATTACATCAGCTTCCATTGCCCAAAAACGTGAAACGAGAGATGTTTCTGTATTTACTAAAATTTCATTCCGGTCGTCAGGAAAAGTATATGTAAAGCAAGGAGCTCCGCAGAAAGTTGAAATAGAAGGTTCTGCTGAAACTCTCGAAAAAATTAAAACAAAAGTAGAGGATGGAAAGCTAAGCATCGGACCAGAAGAGAAGTGGAATAGCTGGAGTTGGGGTGATGATGATAAAGTTACGGTTTACATAACTGTAGCTACTATCGATGGCCTAAGTGTTAGCGGTTCGGGAGACATGATCGTTGAAACCAAAATAACGGGAAACAATCTAAAGTTGAATGTGAGTGGATCAGGCTCTCTACAAGCCGAAATGGATGTAGCCGATGTGGATGCTGACGTAAGTGGGTCTGGCGATATGAACCTAAAAGGAAAATGCAAAAACTTTACGTCTGACATCAGTGGATCAGGCTCGGTAAAATTAAATGCATCCATCGCTGGCAAGGCCGATTTTGATATTTCTGGTTCCGGAGAAGTTGAAGCAACTGGATCATCGCAATCTGTAAAAGCCGAGATTACGGGTTCTGGAAAAGTTCTGGCTGCTGATTTAGTAACCGATAAATGTGAAGTTCGGATTAGCGGCTCAGGAGATGTGGAAATCAACGTAAAGACCGAACTTGACGCTCGCATCAGTGGAAGCGGAACAGTTTCATACAAGGGTAACCCATCACGGGTGAATTCAGACGCTAGCGGAAGTGGAAAAGTGAGGAAAATGTAATTCAATTTTAGATCGTAGGTTAACGATTAAATTTTAGAGCGGAGGAGAAATCTTCCGCTTTTTTCATTAGCAATGTAGCATACAATCATTGGAAAGATTCTTGGCCGTTGTTACCTTTCAATATCAAACCTTGCCACTCATGACCCCCTCTGCTCCTGTCCAGCTAAAGGAACGTATTGCTATTTTGGATATCACGCGGGGTATAGCCCTTTGTGGAATTCTGATCCTTAACATTTATTTCTTTGCACGGCCTGTTGAGGCTATGTTTAATCTTCAAGTCTATGATGAATTTTCGAAAGCGAATATTTACACATGGTACATCACTAACTTTTTATTGGAGGGCTCCTTTCGCGCACTGTTCTCGATGTTGTTTGGGGCCGGGGTTATCCTTCTTATATCGCGGCTAGAAAAAAGTCAATTCGGATTAGAACCTGCCGATATCTATTACCGGAGATTGATATGGCTAATGATCTTCGGAATCATTGACGCCTACATTTTGCTTTGGCCTGGCGACATTTTGTTTGATTACGCTGTTTGCGGATTGATTCTTTTTCCTTTGCGTAAAGCATCAAAGAAATTACTATTGGGTATTGCTATCTTCTTCATATGTGTCATGATGTTTAAATCGTGGCTGACTGAACAAGACCGTTATACTTTGCGCAATAAGGGACTACAGGCAATCGCACTTCAGGAGCAAAAGCAAGAGCTCACCGAAACTCAAAAACAGGATTTAGAAAAGTGGAACAACTTTATTGAGGAAAGAAAGCTAGAAAACATCCGCAAAAAAGCTGATAAAGAAATAGAAAACATTTCTGGTTCGTACCTAAGTGCATTCGAATATCTCACCTACTGGTCGAGAATACTGGATAGTAGTGAATTTTATGACACCATGTTTTTTGATGTCATGATCTTCATGTTGTTCGGCATGGTATTCTATAAGAATGGTACACTCACAGCAGAAAAACCTACTTGGCTATACGCAGTGTTTTTGCTCGTTGGCTATTTTCTGGGAATTGGATGGGGTGTAATGGTTGGTAATGCTCACCTGATTGCTGATTTTGATTTTTTTGCATATCAAGATCTAACTCCATTTCCTGTTAACCTATATCAAGTACACCGATTGTTTGTTGCAATGGGTCATATTGGGCTCATTATGCTATTGTGGAAAAGTGGAGTGTTCAATTGGTTATTGAAGCCTTTCGCCAACATTGGACAGATGGCCTTTACCAACTACCTGATGCAAACCATCATCTGCAACTTTATTTTCTTAGGATGTTGTTTAGGATACTACGGAAAATTCGAACGGTATGAACTTTGGTATGTTGTTGTCAGCGTTTGGATATTCCAACTGGTTTTTAGTGCAGTGTGGATGAAATATTTTTCAATGGGTCCTTTAGAATGGATTTGGAGAAGTTTAACGTACTGGAAAATTCAGTCGATTTCGAAAGAATAATGCCTATAGATTACTCTTCTTTTTTATCTTTACTTACTATTTACTCCAGATAATGAAAAAAATTCTTGTTCTCGCTTTTCTGCTTTTTTTGGCAAGTTCTTGCTACGCTCAGGCTTTTGACAAGGATATGCTTGCAGCGCGGGAAGAGTTTAATAAAAACTCAAAAAAACTCAACAAATCTGAATCTAAAAAAGCTAAAAAAACCTCTCAGTCATTGAATGACAATAAAACCAAAAAGAAAAAGAAAAAAATATCAAAAAGAAAAAGAAACTCAGAAATACGGTAAGTGTTAGTTCTGATGTTTTGTCAGGCCACTCACAATTGTAAATTGCGCCACAATATAGGTTGTCATAATTAAAAACCCTGCCTGCGGCAATGGCTCTAAGAATTTGTTGATTGCTATCAACGAGTCGGAGATCATAAATAAAATCGCTCCACCAAATACCATTGCAAAACTTCCGGTTGTTGTTTTCCCAAAACGAAAGAGCGCCACCATGACCATGTAGGTCAATACTCCGGCATATAGTAATACCGGCATTTTTAAATCACCCAGTCGACTGTACAGAATTGTAACTAACCCGGTGCCTGCTAAAAGAATTGGTAGAGCAAATCGTATTTTCTGCAACCCACGCAATTCATCACCAGACTCTTCATACTGATGTTGTTTATAGGTGAAAATATAAAATACATGCGCTACCAGGAATGAAGCTAATCCAAACATAAAATAATTTGGATTTGATTCCTGAAGCATCAAAAGTACATCGCCTCCGCATGAGAAAAGTATAGCAACAACTAATGATAGTACTAACGGCTGCTGAAGCGACTTCTGCGATGCCCAGTAATACAATCCGAGTGTGATCATGATGGCTGGTTTGCAAATCAGGTGCACCAACGGAATATCCATAAGTGTGGAGAGTATTTCCCCAGCGCTTACTAAAACGAATAAGTATAAAAATGCTTTTTTCATGTCATGGAATTTGTTCAACATCGCCAACTATTTGGGTTATAGCACGTGGCCGTCCTGTATATTTTGTAAAGATCAGGTATACGAAAGCAGTAGCTCCTAATAAACTACTTATTAAAAACGTGATCAAAAAATTGGAGGAATCATTTGCATAGATAAAACCAGAAGCAAATGCTCCTACACCAATGCCCATTTCCATAAAAATATACAAACTGGAAATTCCTCTCCCCTTGTGTTTCTCATCACTTAGGTCGGTAGCCCAAGCAAACAATGTTGGCGAAGTCATCCCTTGGGCTAATCCGTATAATGAAATAGCAATTAACAAGTCGCGCGGTGTGGTGCCTAAGCCTAACACCAACATGGAAAATGCACCCAGCGCGCATGAAACTAATAAAACACTTCTTCTCCCATATCGATCAGAAGCTTTTCCTGCTATCAATCGTACCGATAAGGATGCAATGGTTAAAAACATGAAAGGCAATCCTTCATTCTTAATTCCTACATGCGCGCAAAAGTCGGGAACTACAGTGAATACCGCCCCGTACGAATACGTGGTGAGCAACATGACAATGCATGTTATCAACACTCGGGGTTCAAGCAAATCACGCTTGTGAATTTTTAATACTTGCGTTGAAAATCCTTGTTTGTGTTGCAAGGTTTCTTTCATGCCAAACAAAACCACAATAGAAACGATAGCCATCACGGATGAGCAATAAAACATCATGTTCAATCCAAAATCATTGGCAATCCCGGGGCCAACAGCCAATCCGGCAGCCATCCCCACAGTACCGGCCGTACCCAACAAGCCCATGGCCTCTCCTCTTTTTTTTGCAGGAATAATATCCGATAAGTATGCTGTTAATCCCGTTGGTGTAAAGCCTGTTGAAAAGCCATGCACTAATCGCAAAACTAAAAATCCAGCAACCGAAGAAATGATAGGGTATAATACACTGATAACTACACAAACAGACGTTCCGATAATCATCACCGGAATTCTTCCCACCTTATCGGCAATCTTACCGCTAAAAGGCCGTGAGATCATGGCCGTCACGGTGAACAACGAAATAATCAATCCCTTATACTCTGCTCCTCCCAAACTCGTTAGGTAAGCAGGTAATTTTGGAATGATCATATTAAAACTCGCAAAGAAAAGTAGCGAGCTTAAGCAGAGCAGCCAAAATTGGGAGGTGTAGACTTTGGGAGAACTTTTCACCGCGATAGATTCTGGATTTCGGATTCTGGATTCTGGTCGCTTGATTCTGGAAATTCATAATCGGAAACAGACTCTTGAATATTTCCTTGTTTGTAGGGTTTGGTATGTTGCTCCTGAATAGCCTTGAGAAAATTATTTAACTTTTTACCTAGTAAAATTGCCTTCTGATAAAGTTGGTTGTAGAGTTCGGTATCTGTCAAAGATCTTGTTTCGTATAAAGTTTCCAATTGGTCGATCGTTTCATCATTAGATGACAGAGCATAGATAATAAACTTGATATAATCAGCTTTATAAAATCTTCTACCATATCCTTCAACAATTGTGGCTCTAACCGACTTACTTGACCTTCTGATTTGCTGGGCTTCCTCGAATTGTTCAAATTTTGGGAGCGTTAAAGTCATTGCATGAATTTCAATGCCTAATTCTCTCGCTAACTGCCAAACTTCAAGTTTTTTATAACTCATAAGAAATCAGAATTATCTGAAATAATAAAAATCGAGAATCCAGTAACTAGAAACCAGAATCAACTTTTAATGGTCGCTTCCTGCGCTCCCAACAAAAATGCCTTAATAAAATCATCCAAGTCTCCATCCAATACATTTTGCGCATCCGTTCGTTCCACTGTGGTACGTGCATCTTTCACCAATTTGTATGGATGCAATACATAATTCCGAATTTGCGAACCAAAATCAATTTTCATTTTACCCGCTTCTACTTTATCGCGCTCGAGATTACGTTTCTCAGTTTCTAACTGAAATAATTTCGATTTCAGCATTTGCATGGCGCGCTCGCGGTTAGCGTGTTGCGACCGCTCGACCTGACATACAATCACAACGCCAGATGGTTTGTGTGTGAGTTGAACTTTCGTTTCCACCTTGTTCACGTTCTGTCCACCTGCACCACCGGAGCGCGATGTTTGAATTTCAATATCAGCCGGGTTTATTTCAATATTGATGGTGTCATCTACTTTCGGGTAAACAAACACCGAAGCAAATGAAGTATGCCTACGACCGTTCGAATCAAACGGAGAAATACGAACAAGACGATGCACACCTATTTCTGATTTTAACTTTCCATAGGCAAACTCACCATCAATTTCAAGGGTGGCCGATTTTATACCTGCAACTTCGCCCGATTGATAGTTAAGTTGTGAAACCGTGTAACCGCTCTTTTCTCCCCACATAATGTACATGCGGTTAAGCATCTCGGCCCAATCGTTACTTTCGGTACCCCCCGCACCCGGATTAATTTCTACGATAGCGCTAAGCTGATCCTCTTCACGACTTAGCATTTTTTTGAATTCGAGTCCTTCTATTGCAATTTCTGTTTTAGCATAATCGCGGTCAAGTTCTTCATCGCCAACATCACCGGCATCATGAAATTCATTGAGTACCTCCAGGTCCTCAACGAGCTTATTCACACGTTCAAAGGCATCTGTCCACACTTTTTTAAGGCGGATATCCTTGAGCGTTACTTCAGCTTGTTTGGGGTTATTCCAGAAATCGGATTGGTGAGTGATGAGTTCTTCATCTTTTACTTCGATGATTTTACGATCGTAGTCAAAGATACCGCCTAAGGGCGGCAACTCGCATTTTAAGGTCTTTTAGTTGTTCCGTGGTCATTTCGATACAAATTTGATCGCAAATATAAGAGATTCTATAGTCCAGTATCCAAGATCAACTCTCCACTTTCTTCCCCGCATACAACTCATACTCTAACAAACGGCAATCAAGTTTAGCTGTGTAAAACTCTAATCTGCGGCTGGCCTTCAGTCCGATCTTTTTTGCGAGATCCATATTACCTGTAAAGATATAGCCCGTATAGCCTTGGCATTTCTTTTTCATAAAATCACCAATGCGCTTGTAGGTAATTTCCAATTCTTGTATTTCGCCTAGCCGTTCACCATACTCTGGATTAAAATACACAACGCCTTTCTCCCCGTGCGGAACATTTGTTTCTTCAAAATCACACTGCGTAAATTCAATCAAGGCTTCTACACCCGCGAGACCAGCATTGATTCTTGAAATGTTAATAGCATCGTCACTAATATCGGTAGCAACTACTTTTAATTCGGGGATTTCAATTATTTGTTCTCCCATTTTTTTTAATTCAGCAGTATATACCTGTTCATCATACCCAATCACGTGCATGAATGAATAATTTTTTCGCAACAGTCCGGGCCTGCGATTGGTGGCCATGAGTGCTGCTTCAATGGCAACCGTACCCGATCCGCACATGGGATTGATAAACGGAGATTTACGATCCCACTTCGATGCAAGCAATGTAGCGGATACAAGAGCTTCGAGCATGGGTGCAGGCCCCGGGACTTTCCGGTAATTGTGTTTGGATAATGTTTCGCCCGAAGTATCTAAAAAAATCTCTGCGCTGATTTCCCACCAATATAAATTGATTACCGCGCCATCCATCTCAGAACCCGAATCAGGGCGATGCGCTGTTTCTCTTCTGATCTTATCAGCAATGGCATCCTTCACTTTCACATTGCTGAACATGGTGTTGTTTACACTTGGATGATCCACGTGACTGGTTACAGAGAAATAACCATCATTCGCAATAAGTTTCTCCCACGAATATGCGAAAACGCTTTTATACAAGTCCTCTGGACTATTACACCGAAACTCAAAAAGCGAATACAACACCTGGCTGGCACAGCGGAGATTTAAATTGAGTTTGATGCAATCATTGACAGTTCCATTCAACTCAACGCCAGTTGCAAATGATTCAACAATTGTAAAGCCTAATTCCTCCACTTCCAATTTTAGCCATGGAGTAAGACGCTTGTTGCAGGTAATAATGATTTTGCTTGGGGTTGTGAAGATGCTCATGATGGACAAAGATGCTGGAAATTGTCTGAATCAAGACAGCCAAGATGAAAGGATTTGCAGGATTTTGCTTTGCCTCTACTTCGGCAAATTTTCTTGTCATCCCGAGAGCAGAAAATAACCAATGAAATACGCTCTTAATTGCGAGGGATCTTATTATTTCAAGTACGGCTCTCTAAGTAAGAAGATGTCGCAAATTGATTCGCATTTTATAGCATTGTTTTGTTCGCTCGACACTCTAATCAGGAATGTATGGAGAAATATAACCTTCCGCATGAGGTTTCTCTTTATAAAAAGGCGATCGCTTATCTACAATGATCAGTCGGTATTTCCGGCCCGGTTTAAAATAAGGTTTTTTAATAAAATATAGTGCAGCACCTCCACCAACCAGCACAGCCGATGTTACAGCTACACCCGAACTGACTGATGGTTCGTCATTCTGAATAACTCCTGTATTCAGTAGTTCTGCAAGCGGAAGTATTACGCCCGCAACCATCATGTACGCACCCATCTTTTGTGCATAAGTAGCAGATTTACGTCCGCGAATGTCCAGCCTTTTAATCCGGTAGTAGGTCACCGAATCAAAATTCATCATCAACAAGGTATCATTAAGGTCAAGGATTCGTTGAATGAGAATTTCTTTATCCTTTTCACGGGCAAAATGAATCACGTCTCCTTTCTGATAGCGAGCTAGCACTTCTTCATTTTTTAATACAATTAATTGGCGTTGAGCTGCTGTAATGAAGCAAATAAAACAGAAAAACGTGATCAGAAGTAGTTGAACAAATGTAATTTTATTGCACAGAATTGGGGATTGCTTCGTTCCTCGCAATGACGAGGTCTTTACATTTTTACAATCCATTCGAAAGGATCGGGTTTGGTGCCACGTTTGATGCCTTCCAATTCTTCGAACACACGGTTCGAAAATTTCCGGTCGGCAATGGCTGGAAGGTAATAATCTTTGTCTTTAAATCCGATCAATTCAATATGGGCAATGGTGGCAGCCGTACCTGCACCAAAAGCTTCCTTTACTTTTCCTTTTTGGAGGCCGTCTATTAATTCACTTACAGAAATTCTTCTTTCCTCGACTTTCATTCCCCAATGGCGAGCAAGTTTCAATACACTGTCGCGCGTGATACCCGCTAAAATAGAATCGCTTAACGCTGGTGTAACAAGGGTGTCTTCAATCACGAACATTACATTCATCGTTCCCGACTCTTCAATGTATTCGTGATTCTTTCCGTCTGTCCAAATCAACTGGTGATACCCCTTATCCTGTGCAAGCTTAGCCGGATAAATCGCGCCCCCATAATTTCCGCCAGCTTTTGCATAACCAGTTCCACCTTCGATCGCGCGCGTGTAATGTGTTTCGATTCTCACCTTTACTGGTGTGGAGTAATATGCACCGACCGGACAAAGTATAATCATGAAAGTAAAATCCTGGGATGCTTTTATGCCGATGTATTCATCGGCCGAAAACATAAATGGTCTGATGTAAAGTGAAGAGCCTTCTGCTTCCGGAATCCAATTTCTATCGAGATCAATCATCTTGCTCAAACTTTCCATGAACAACTCCTCCGGAATATGCGGCATGCACATGCGCTCGGCAGAAATATTCATACGGTTCCAGTTATCGAGTGGTCGGAATACCAATGCCTCGCCACTAGAATTTTTCAATGCCTTCATTCCTTCAAAAATTGATTGCCCGTAGTGCAGTGCAGGCGTAGCCGGACTAATAGGCATATAACCATACGGCATCACCCTGAAATTACCCCAATCACCATTCCGGTAATCGGCCATGAACATGTGATCGGTATAAATTTTACCAAACGGAATGTTGGTAAAATCTATCTCGGGCAACCGCGATTTTTTTACCTTTTCAATGCTGATTTTCTGCGTATCAACCATTTTCAGAGGGTTTATTTAGAATTAACGCTGGCAAGTTAAAATATATTTTTAAAGTAGACTAACGAATGTTAGGGGCTCCAATGGATTTACATCCGTGGTTTCCATGGCGTTTCCTCTGCATCCAATTCATTCGTCATTTTACGGGAAAGCACAAAAAGATAATCTGAAAGCCTATTTAAATATTGAACAATCAAAGGGTCAACTTTCTCTTGTGCATCTAATGCAATTAACAGCCGCTCAGCCCTGCGGCACACCGTGCGGGCCACATGACAAAATGAAACTGATTGATGGCCACCTGGCAACACAAAAGATTTCATGGGTGAAAGCTGTGTTTCCATTCCATCAATTTCCTTTTCCAAAAACGTAACGTTTTGTTCTGAGAGTGAGGGTACCTTCACTGTTGTATTTCCGGGCTCGGTAGCCAGGATAGAACCGATGGTGAATAATCGATCCTGAATTTCTACTAAAATATTTTTTCGTTTGGCGTTTACGTCCTGATCGCGCACCAAGCCTATGTAGGAATTCAATTCATCTACTGTTCCATAAGTTTCTATACGAAGATCAGCTTTTGAAACGCGCTTCCCTCCAAATAATGCAGTTGTGCCCTTATCTCCGGTCTTTGTGTAGATTTTCATGACCTTAAATTCCAGATTTAAAAGCCAAGATTCAAAATTTTGAACTTTAAACTTTGAATCAATTAATGTGTTGCAGCAACCGGTTTGCCGCGAGAGATATGTTCATTCATACGATCCCACTCGACTAATCCATCACGAAGACGCACGATGCGGTGCGCATAATGTGCGATGTCGTCTTCATGGGTAACCATAATAATGGTATTTCCCTTGTCATGAAGTTCCTGAAACAGGTTCATGATGCCGGATGAAGTTTTCGAGTCAAGGTTACCGGTAGGTTCATCGGCCAAAATGATGGAGGGATTATTTACCAATGCACGTGCAATGGCTACCCGCTGACGTTGCCCGCCTGAAAGTTCATTTGGTTTGTGGTGATGGCGGTCGCCCAAACCTACACTTTCCAGTGTGGTCATCGCAATCTCGTTGCGCTGATGTTTACCAAGTCCCGCATAAATCAATGGAAGCGCCACGTTTTCAAGTGCGGTGGCACGAGGTAATAAGTTGAAGGTTTGAAACACGAATCCAATTTCCTTATTTCTTACTTCCGCCAACTCATTTTCTGTCATGTCACTCACTAAATGATTATTGAGTGAGTATGTTCCACCTGTGGGCGTATCTAGACATCCGACAATATTCATCAGAGTTGATTTACCTGATCCGGAAGGACCCATAAAAGCAACGTACTCACCCTTCTCTATTGTAATGGTGACCGATTGCAGGGCATTCACTTCGGTAGTACCCATAATGTAGCGCCTTGAAATATTGTGTGTCTCGATAATGTTCATGTAAATGGCTTTAATATGCTAATTAATAAAGATTGGCCTTTTGATTTTAATTTTGACGTCAACGTAAATTAGTTGGATTTAAATGTTAGAAATTACAGTTTTGAACCAAATTCCTAGTTGTTCCCTACCCCTTGATGATTTTTTCATAAGTTTGACGGATGGTCTTCTATAAATGTTACAATTACCCCAGTGCAAACGTTTCCAATCCTAAGGAAATCTCGAAACTGAAAACTGAAGGATTAGTCCCTTTTCTTCAAAACTTTAATTTCCATATTACACTGTTACTAACATTCGGCAATCTGAATTAACGTTGATCTTTTAAGAAGAATTAATCAACAATGTCCTTATATTTGAGGCTATTTATTTAATCTAAAGTATTATCATTCAGTTGGTTGCGGTCAAATTTACTCGTATGAAAAAATTAGCATTATTAATTTTATTGATTTCCGGCAATCAGGTACTCCTGGCTCAAGCCACATTTACGTCCATCGCCAGTGGGGATTGGAACGGAGGCCTTACCGTATGGGCCGA